>CAYGBF010000422.1:0-4622 GCA_964348035.1 uncultured Eubacteriales bacterium
GGATTTCTTCTGGGAGGAGAAAACAAACAGAATCCTGGTCAACGAAATCAACACCATCCCCGGTTTCACCGAGATCAGCATGTATCCTAAACTGTGGGAGGTGAGCGGCATCTCCTTTCCTCAACTCCTGGATCGCCTGATCGAACTGGGCTTTGAACGGCACCGCCAGAAAAAAAGAACCTGGAAAGCGTTCACCCCATGAGAGTCCTCGGCATCGATTTCGGAGACAGGCGCATCGGGTTGGCCGTGAGCGACAGGCTCCTGGTGTCAGCCCAGGGCATTGGCACCTACCAAGTCAAGAATGTCCGAGAGGATCGAAAGTTTTTCCGGGAACTCATCACAAAGTACGAAATCGATGAGGTCGTCATCGGTCTGCCTTTGAGGATGGATGGAAGCGAGGGATCTAGAGCCGAGAAAACAAAAGAGTTTGGCCGGTGGTTGGAAAAAATTCTCAAGCTTCCGGTGACCTTTTGGGATGAGCGCCTGACAACACAACAGGCGTCCCGCATCCTTAGACAGCACAAGGCAAAAAGGAATAAAAAGAGCCTTAAGGACCAGATCTCGGCAGTGATTATCCTCTCCAGCTACCTCGAACATAAAAGAACAAAAACCCATGCTTCTCAGAATCATTAGAATCGCCTGCTTTTTGGGTATAACCCTTTTCCTCGTCTTTTCAACCTGGTTTTCCTTCGAATTCTACAGAGTTCCTGACGGCACCTCCAAGATCATGTTGTTCGAGGTAGAACGAGGAAGCCGGGTCAGCAGCATTGCGCAGGACTTGAAAGAGAAAGGCGTGATCACCAAAAAGTGGCCGCTTCTCCTCGCCTACAAGCTGTTCTACTCCTCGAAGAGTGTTAAAGCGGGAGAATACGAACTCCGTCTTCCCCTCTCTCCCAAGGACATCCTCAACATCCTGATCGAAGGATCGGTCTATCTCCATCCCATCACCATCCCCGAAGGACTGACAAGGAAAGAAATTGCCCAACATCTCGACGCAGACGGATTCATGAGGGGGGATGATTTCAGGGCGGCTTCGGGTCGAACAGAGTGGATTTCCGGTTGGGATGATAGGGCCTCGGACATGGAGGGATATCTTTTTCCTGAAACCTATCATTTTCCCAAGGGGACTCCAGCCGAAAAACTGGTCGAGGCCATGGTGATCCAGTTTGAAAAGTCATTCAACGAAACCTGGCAGAACAGAGCTCGGGAATTGGGAATGTCCGTCCGAGAGGTGGTCATCCTGGCCTCGTTGATCGAAAAAGAAACATCTATCCCGGAGGAGAGGACGCTTGTATCGGCTGTTTTTCACAACCGGCTCAAGCGTGGTATGAAGCTTGATTGCGACCCGACGATCATCTATGCCCTCAAGCAAAAAGACCGGTTCAAAGACCGCTTGAGGACCAAGGATCTTCGTCTCGACTCCCCGTATAACACCTATCTCTATGCCGGTCTCCCTCCAGGGCCCATCTGCAATCCCGGCCGAGATTCCCTCCAAGCCGCGCTCTACCCCGCTCCTGACAAATTCCTGTATTTCGTTTCCAAGAACGACGGAAGTCATCATTTCAGTTCCACCTTGAGGGAGCACCTCCGAGCCGTCCAAAAATACCAAAAATGATGGGGATCTCCACCCATTCACATGATTGAAAAAAGGGTAAGCTTCTGTTATATTTAGTGTTCATAAGTTTACGATCAATGGCTCCAGCAGGGGTGAATATCGTTATCAAACAGACAGCCTGGACCTGACATGAGGAGGTAACATGAAAACGAAAAATCTCATCATCATCGCTCTTTTCGCTGGTTTTGTCTTGTCATCATTCTCGATGCCTGCGGTTCCTGTAGCTCCCGTAAACCAAGAGCAGCAAGAACAAGAGACTCAAGAACCGAAACCCGAAGTCGTGATTATTCCGGAAAAAGTGAAAACCGTATTAAACGAGGGGATGACCAGCCGCGAGGTTCGTTTGGACATTCCTTTTACTTTTATCTGGCATTCCTATCTTCCTGCTCGTCAGAACGTGCATGCCATCTTCTTTTTTAAATTGAAAAACGCAGACCTCGGTTTTGTTCCTGTCCCTGAACCAATCGAGCTCCCAGAAGGAGTGACGGAGGAGAAAAAAGAGGAAGCCGTTCAGCCTGAAACCGAAAAGGGGCCGGCTATGCTTCAAGCCAGCGCCCATGTTTTTCTTCAATTCAACCGTATGGCAGACAATACTCCGCAGGAAGTCGTCAAAGAAGTCTACATCCCGATCAATCTTCAAGTGGAGGCGAAGAATTATGACCCGGATCAAGCCGTAAAGTATTCGATCGGTTACCCTCTTCCCGCCGGCGATTATCTTCTCTCCATGGCGGTCGCTTCTCTAAATCTGGAAAGGATCGGCACTCAATATTTCGATTTCAGCCTGCCCGATGCCTTCACCTTCACGGATAAAATCGACACCTCACCCATATTTTTTATCAAAGATATTCGGAGGATGGAGGCGGTCGAAACACGAGCCGAAGTCCATAAGGATTTCTTCACCTATTCTGTTCTTCAAATCGAGCCTAATATCGGGAATGTCTTCTCTGAGAGAGACAACCTCGACACCTTCTTCTTCATCTACGGAGCCGTCCCTGGTCAGGATGGAAAGCAGAATATCGATATCACCTATGAGGTCTTTCGGGGGGAAGAAAAAATCGTCAAGTACGCCCCCGCTCACTATGATTCTCCCCTCATCAGTCAGCCGCTGCCTCTGAAAAGGACGGTCGTCATCAAATCCGAAACAGAAGAAGAGAAAAAAGAACAAAAAGACATAGAGCCAGGGAAATACACTCTCCAAATACAGATCGAAGATAAGAATTCAGCCCTCTCGGTCCAGAAGAATGTTGAATTCGAGATACAATAAAAATATTTATGTGTAACCTGTAGATTTAGTCAATGTCAAATGAGAGAGTGGAGCCAAAATAAAAAATCAGTCGTATGTGATTGAAGTCGTGGCTCCAGCTATGATGTCAACCTGATAAGTTTTTTCGTCCGAACCGTCAGTCTTCCGAATTTTTATCGTGTGAGGACCCTGTAAGAGCGACGTGGACCATTGGGAATTAGGACCCAAATCTGACTTTTTTACACTCCCGTCGATCTCGACCACAACAGTAAAAGTAGAACTATTGGTCACCACAAGTGTCCCGTCGAAACCCGAAAAGGGACGGCTTCCCTTTTCTTTGCACACTGAAAGACCAAGCACTAACACCAAAGCAAGAGAGAAAATGCTCAGGATTCTAATGGTCTTACCCATCCTTTTCTCCTTTTTATGTGAGTTTTTTCTGGATGATTCCTTATTATTCTTTATGAAGGTGACCGAAATAGACGAACACCTATAATAAATTGTGATTCTTGTTTTTTTTTAATTCATTTATGGGAAAAAGTCAATAGCTATTCGAAATCCCTCAAAATTTCCAAGGATCGAAAACCAGATATCCTGAACAGCCTCCGTCCCGCCCTCAGACCTTCACCCGCCAGCACTCTGAGCTTTGTCTCAATCCCTGATTGGAATCAGATTTATTCCAATATTTTGGATAGAATCCAATTTTTTGGATAAAAAAGGTATAATCGCTTAAATAAAATATTTGTTAAGTTATTGATATAAAAGAGTTTCAATAAAATTCACTGCTTGGCATGAATATTGCAACTTATCGTACAGAAGAAAATGAACAACAAAATGAGGAGGTGTAATCAGGGTAAGATAATAATTATTGGGGATAGTTAGGAGTGAATCAATTCACTCCTGGGAAAGGGTAAACTAAACCTTAACCGAAACAAGGAGGTTTAATTGAAAAAGCTATTTACACTCTTAATAGCTACGCTATTTGTCTTCTCCGCATTTGCCGTTGCGCAGGAACAGTACGGTCGCATCTTCGGTACGATTACAGATGAAGAAGGCACTCCCCTTCCTGGTGTTGCGCTGACCTTAGAATCCGATGTGTTTCCGACAAGAACTGCAGCCACCATGGAGAATGGTTACTTTCGTTTTATCAACCTTCCTCCAGGAACTTACAAAATCACCATGGAACTGCCCGGGTTTGTCACCCAAGTCAGAGAAAACATCCCTGTGACAGTCGGGGGAACGGTGAATTTCAACATCGTCATGGCCACGACCACCCTTGAAGAAGAAGTGACCGTCATTGCTACCTCACCTATTGTCGACACCAAAAAGACCGGCATCGTGACTCACATGAAGGACGAGGTTCTGGCCAATATTCCTTCGGCTCGAGACCCCTGGGTTATCCTCCAGCAGGTCCCGGGTATGTTGGTCGACAGAGAGAATGTTGGTGGAAGTGAGTCCGGTCAGCAAGCTGGTTATGTCTCCCGAGGAGGCATCGGATCCGATGATATGTGGAATGTGGACGGAGTGACCATCACCGACCAGGCGGCCACAGGGGCTTCACCGACCTATTATGACTTCGATGCCTTCGAAGAAATTCAGATCACGACCGGCGGTGCGGATCCCAGGATTCAGTCTGGTGGTGTGGCTTTGAACTTTGTCACCAAGCGAGGCGGCAATGTCTTCCACGGCCAGGCGTATTTTTACCGGACTGGAGAGAAGTTCGGGAATTTCGCAATGCAGGCCAAGAATGTTCCCGCTGAGCTG
>CAYGBF010000423.1:0-6280 GCA_964348035.1 uncultured Eubacteriales bacterium
TTAGCTCTGGCCGGAATTCCCTTTCGTAAAAGAAATACACGTGCTTTTGTCCAGGAACCTGTTTGAGTTTGGTAGCGAATTGCAAGAAAAGATCTGGATCCATGATGCGAGCTGCTTCTAGTTTATCCAGGTTGACTCTGTACCTGCGTAACAAAGAGGAGAGGCCAGATAACCCGGATTCGAACTGAGACGATAATTCAAGACTCTCTGTACTCCCTCCGCGGGCGGAGATGGCCCTGACAAGGTTCTTGAGGGAATTCATTGCGCTCCTGTAGGCTGAGGAGCTGATCTTGATATCCTTCTTCAGAATCTTCTGCATATCTTTAGAGACATCTTTTCTCGGCTTTTTTTTCAACGCCTCGCTCGAGAGATAATAATTCTTTTTTTTGGGAGTCATGACCAGAAGAGAATCGCCGGGAAGAATCACATTCTGGAAGAAGTGATCAAGCGATTTTTGGAGTTTTGGGTCATACTCGGTGCTCTGGAAAAGAAGATAGTAGTTTCTGGCCGTTTGGGGGGAGTAATTTTTGAGTTCTTCTTCTCTCAGGATGCTGTTTTTGGTCGCTAAATAAAGCGCCTCGATTTTTTGGAGGATTCCGTCTTCGTAGATCTCAAAGTCCTGGATAGTCAAGTTATCTACGAACTGATCCTCGTGGAACACACGGACAGGCACCTCGACATTCCTGACAGTGACTTCGTATTGCTCCTGCTGAGAATACAGGAAAAAGGCGAGGCTAAGGATGATTAGGAATAGAATGAGTTTTTTCATCATCATTCCCTCCTGAGAATAATTTTGTTCACTTTTTATTCATATTATAAATTATTCCCTGATCGATTACCAGATTAGGTCTCTTTTCCAGGATTCGGAGTCAGCCTTTGGGATTGTTCCCGATTGATTCTTGGATTTTGGCCATTACTTTTTGAGCTGTGTCTTCATTCTCAGCTCCTAAGACAATGAGTATGTATTCCTTAAATGGCTTGATGTGAATAAGGACTTCTTTCTCATCATGGAATCTCAATCCGCTATCGACATTCTTAAAATCGCGGTATTTGTCGATTTCCATCAGACTCGTCTTGGCTCCATCGAACCTTTTTTTACACTCGGCTTCATTCAGATAGGCAAAAATGTACACCTGATAACCAGCCTCAAAATCAGCCTTCACCCCCTCGTTGAACTGAAAAATATTCTTGGCTGAGAACATGTAACAATTGTAAAGGCCGATGTTTCCCTTCAGGTATTTTAGGCTCTGCTTTATGATACCTTCCTGGGGCACTAAAGTGATAAGAGCAGGGGGATCTCCTCCCGGTTCAATTTTTGTATCCACAGCCCCGGCTATCTCTTGCAGGCCGTCGATCGTCTGCTGCTCCTCATCAAACCCGGTGAGAGTCACCACCGAGTCACTCTTCCAGAAGTTCAAGTAATAATCCTCTATTTGTCCTTCATTGCCTAGTTCTATCTCTTTTCCTCGGGGGCTCCTTTTAAAAGTGTAGATCCCGTAAGCTCCTTCATCGGTCCTCATCTTGAAGATTTCTAGGGTAATCTCTTTTCCTCCAGGATTCTTGTAGTCCTGGACGATGACTTCCTCGAATCCGTACTCGTGGTAGATATCCGCTCCTCCGTCTATGTAATCGTACAGAGTCTCACCTTTATACTGCTGAGGAGCCTCTCCTGCTTTCCAATCGCCGACCTTTCCGGATTGGGGGAGGTAACGAACTAGTCCTTCTTCTGGAAGACCTGGAGATCCTGGAGAACAGGATAGGGAGAATAAAAGACAAGCCATGAGGAAGATAGTCAAAACGAATGAATTCCGGATTTTTTTTGCCAGGATGGGAGCGCCTCGAATTCTTCTTTTTATGATAGTCTTTATGCTTCGACCTCTTTAATTTTGACTTTTGTCAGGTCGATCTCACCCAGGCCGTGCTCGTATCCCCTCTGAATCATGATGATGTCTTTCCCTTCGAGTCCCCATAGAGTGCAGGAATACGAATCGACAGCCACGCGATCGACGCCGGCAATGATTTTCATGGGTTTAACGAGCTCCCCCGGTCCGAACGGGCCGTTGGTCGTGATCAGCTCTGTGCCATCCACGATGCAGAGGTCTGGCGTGAAGATCGTGTTCAGGTCGGCGATGCACTGATCGAGATGTTCGATATCATCCGGCGCCTTGAATTTGCCGGTGTGGAAGAAGAGATTGTTCCCGTTGAGTCCCATCATGTTCTTCATCGTCCCAGTGAACCTGTTTCCCGCATGGTCCTTGGTGATCGGCATATCGATGAACACATCATGGGCGTAAAATGCTTTCAAGACTTTTGCCTCTTTGAAGATCTTACCCTTAGGAACAGGAACCATTTTCCAGACTGACTCATCTTTTCTGTCGAAGAGCAAAAGATTGGCGCCCTCCTCCTCGACGGCTTTCCCCAATCCTGTGGCATCCCAACTTTTCTGTGCCAGCCAGCTCAAACAGTTGACTTCTTTGGCTCCTGCCTTTTTGCACATCCTTATCGTCGCTCGGACTATCTCCGGTTTGGTGTAGGTTCCAGGATTATCCCTCTGACTGTTCGGCAGGATGGCCACTTTAGAATCCTGTGGGACGAATTTTTCCATCCCCCCCAAAAGATTGACCGCTTTTAAGGTGTTTTTCAGATAATCCGTGCCCTTTACGACGGCAATACCGATTTTTTTCTCACCAAAAGCCTGAAGCCTTGAACCGCGGAAGAAGGGGATACCCAAGCCTCCTCCGATAGCCGCGCCCAGACCCATTTTAGCACTTGTATCTAGAAATTCTCTCCGTCTGATCTTTTTTTTCATTTCATCCTTCCTTCATTCTATGTCTTTCGATAATCATAAATATTTGTTGGTGTCTTGTAAAGATATTCATCCCTGCGAAGGCAGGGACCTAGTGCCTTTCTCGTCATTCCCGCGTAGGCGGGAATCCAGCATGTCCCTCCGCAGGGATGACAAAAAGCGATGGATTCCTACTCCCTCCCTAAACTTTTTCTTACTGATGTTCGTAGGAATTTGAGATAAAATACTGCGGAAAGGACTGGCTATGGCCAACAATTCTCCTAACAAATCTTGGCTAAGACGGACGGCGGCGCTGGGCGAAGTCCTCGGCGTTCTTCTCCTCGGAAACGTGATGGCCAGACTCATCAGCAATCTCATCGGCCTGGCTGGTTCCAAGCAGCAGTTAAACGCCGTTCCAGAGGGAGTCGATCCAGATTTTTTAAAAATGGCCTGAGTCACAGCGGGTGACCTGCTGGTTAAATACGGCGTCTTGTTCGGATTGGCGTTTTTGGTTGGTTGGTGGCACAGTCGGCGCCGGCTCGAGTCTTATGGCTTATCCTGGGGCGGATTTTCGGTGGGCTACCTAATTCTCTGTGGTGTGGTCCTCTACGCCATTTCCGGTTTATTACCCAAGCTTCTGTTGGTCATCGACAGGTTTATCTCTCTAGGACCAGGTCCTGAACACTGGTCTGTGTTAGCCGGACAATCTTCGTTGGAGTTTTGGATATTCATGGCTGTCTCCAGTTTCGCTCTCGTGCCCATCGTGGAGGAACTTTTCGTGAGAGGATACATGCAGACGAGACTGACAGAGGATTTTGGCGCCGGACCCGCCATTTTTATCATAGCCTTCATCTTTGCTCTCTCCCACTCTCAGTATTACAGGCTGAGCGTCATGAGTTTGGGAATGTTGATAGGCATCATCCTTATGTCTCTACTCGCAGGCTATGTTTTTTATAAAACCAGGTCACTCCTGCCCGTCATCATAGCTCATGCCCTCGGGAATATTCCATCAGGAGGCAACGCCGAGACCGTTATTCTTGTCATCATGGTGGCCTCGCCTTAATCTTCTGGAAATCCATCATCAGTTATGGAAAAGGGTTCTGGGAAAAGTTGAAAAGTATAGATGACAAAGCTGGTATGATTGTCATTAACCTGCTGGTTATTATCTTCTTCGTGATGATGGTTCTGTACTTCCGCTCTCTTCTCATGATTGCGGGGATTATTCTGGGACTTGTAGCCTTCGTTCTTGAATACAGGGAGAAGAGAGAGATAAGGGCTCGTCTGGAGTGAAAGATGTTGCTACTCGACAGGGTATCCTGATTCTTTCCATTCCTTCCAGCTTCCTTCGTAGGCGAGGACATCGGTATACCCGAATTCCACGAGTTTCTCGGCTGCGATGATCTTAGCCGGGCAGTCCCTGTCGAGGGAATAGGTGATGATGAGGTCGTCTTTGTCGAACATCCCTTCCAGTTTCTCTTGATTCATCTCTGAAATCAACAGATGCACAGCCCCGACAATATGCTCTCTCTGATAATCCGGAGTGTCTCTGACATCGACCAGCTTGAATTCCTCACCGTGGTCGATCTTTTTTCTTAATTCTTCTTTGGTTATGATCTTTATGGCGGACGGGCTATCCATGGTAATCTCCCTTTATTCTCGCAATCAAATCATTTTCTCGTATCATCTTCGACTCTTGGATACGGCAGATGGAATATACCAGACCCAGAATCAAAAAATCAAACAGGGAAAAAAGACCAAAGTTATCGATAGGTGTATTAAAGAGGAAAGGGGGAACGCTGGCGGTTCCCCCTCCAGGTTGATTCAGAGTGCGTCCTTAGAGAAAATGTGGCAAAATGATCGGTCCTTAATTCTCCGGGATCCAGAGCTTGGCTACAACACCACAGTGATCTGAGGGCCAGAGGCCTGAAGGAGTCCGGTCCTGCAGTTCGTCCCCGACTACGAAAGCGATGGCTGGTCCGATATCTTGATAGCCGCCCATGCTGACATGGCTCTGGACAAAAATCAAGTCGATCCGCTGGGTGAGGCGGACTTTCTCGTTTCTCAAATCATCGTCGTGAGAATCTGTGTTCCCGCGTTTATTGTGGGTGAGAAATCCTCTCAAAAGGTTGCGACGCCAGGAATCTACGTACCCCTGTGATCTGATGAGTTTGTAGGTATCTCCTTTTTTGGCCGGGGAATTAAAATCACCAACAATAATCAGCGGATACTCTTGAGTGGCTACTGCAGCGAGGAGCTCTTGAGCTTGGGCGAGCTGGAGAGGCAACAGGTCCGGAATCGAAGCCGGTTCTAAGTGGGTATTGACGAACCGGTATTTCCTGCCGTTGACTTTAGCATCAACAGCCACGTACCCCCGGGGGACTTCAATACCGAGCGAAGGGACGATCAGCCGATTAACAAAGTTATCCTTCATCCTGCCGACGATCTTGACATCCTCGCGGACCATGATGACATCATGGTCTGTGACCCGGACATCGCTGAAGCCAACCGGGGAGGCGGGATTGACCATCGGCATTTCCACATCGGCATCCTGGATTTTGGCCACCACCCTGTATTTCAGTCCTTGGGCGGCGATGGCTTTCCGGAGTATCTTGAGGTAGTTGAACACGACCTGCTTAGCAGGAACCGTCCCGCCAGCTATGGAATCTCCTTCCAACTGCATCCGGATGGTCCAGGCTTCTTGGATTCCGATCAGATGGGGTTTAGCCCAAGCGATTTCTTTGGCCAAAGCTTGAGCCCGTTCCGGGAAGTTGGTCGACAGCATCGTCTGGTAGGCTTCAGCGGCGAGAAGCGGAACTTGCATGGGATCCTCGGCCGCGAGAATAGTATCGACATTAGCGCCAATGTAGATATTGCGCGTCATCACGATCAGGCCATCGTCTTGTGCGGTCATCTTGGCAAGGAGCGACTGCAGATCAAGCTGCGGCTCGCCGCCAGCCCAGACGGAAAAAGCCAGAGCCGCACAGAGAAAGAGAAAAAGGGTCTTTCTTTTCATGTTTTCCCTCCTTTTGTGAGTATAAACGGAAGTATAGTTATGGCGCACTCTTTGTCAAGTGCAGGTAATTCATAAGCTCTTAATGAAATCAGTTTTCTCCTTCCCTTGTTTCCAAATTCTTTTATCTTCGACGAATAATTTACCCCGCTCAGGACCCAAAGTTGTCAGGGATTTGTCAAGAAGTTGTCAAGAGTTTGTTAAAATCGGTGAGGTTTTAAAGATTTGGCGGATTCAATGTATACGCCCTGAACCGCGCTATCCAGAGCTGACTTGATTCAAGGGCTGATCCCGTCCAGCATTCGATGGAACAAGGCCTGGATGTCGTTCTCGAGTTTCTTGTCCTGGCTGATGAGGACGGATATAAAAAGCGCGCCGCCTTGATATAAGGTCACTCGGTTGAATGGTTTCTCGATTCCCCCCAGGTTTTCTTCGAGATCGAGTTTTTTCCTGATCCTGTTTTCGATCATCCGGGCCAAGCCTTC
>CAYGBF010000424.1:0-1553 GCA_964348035.1 uncultured Eubacteriales bacterium
CTCTCCTCAGGAGAGGAGAGCGAGGACCGAATCGGAGCGGGATTTCCTCGCTGGGGAAAGTCCGCGTGTTTTCGATGCACCCTACCTGATCCATAATAGTAACGGTTATCACGGAAATAGGGATGCTTACAGACAAGACGAAATCCTCGTGAGCATTCTTTTTTTTTGCTATAATAAAAGATCTCCACGATGAAGAACGACCTTCAGCATACGCCTCTTGCGGAGAGGATGCGGCCCAAGAAGCTGGGGAGATTCTACGGACAGGACCACCTCATCGGGAAGGGCAAGATTCTCACCCAGCTGATAAAATCCGGACGACTCGTCTCGATCATATTTTGGGGGCCCCCTGGATCAGGAAAAACAACCTTGGGGTACATCCTGGCCAACCATTTCCATTTCCCCTGTCTTTTTTTCAGTGCCGTCCTCTCTGGCATTAAGGAAGTCAAAGAGATGATGGTTCAGGCTCAGAATCATAAAGACCTGTACGGCCAACCCACAGTGATCTTCATCGACGAGATCCATCGGTTCAACAAGGCTCAGCAGGGTGCTTTTCTCCCGTATGTGGAAAAAGGGGATATCATTCTTTTCGGATCGACGACTGAGAATCCCTCCTTCGAAGTCATCGCTCCTCTTCTGTCCCGGACGAAAGTCTTGGTTCTCAACCCTCTATCTGAAGACACGTTGTCCAGGATCATCAAAGAGGCCTTGACTGACAGTCAAATGGGGCTGGGTCGTCTTCATCTTAAGATAGAGGAGAATGCTCTCCAGATGATCGTCGACTACGCCAACGGGGATGCCCGACGGGCTCTGAATACCCTTGAGATATCGGCCAATCTGGCAAAAAAAGAGATGATTACTACAGAAGAGATCAAAGAAGCCCTCCAGAAAAGAATTCTTCTTTATGATAAGAAAGGGGAAGAACACTTTAACCTCATCTCAGCCCTTCACAAGAGTCTTCGGAACAGCGATGTCGACGCTTCTCTGTACTGGTTGGCGAGGATGCTCGCCGCTGGCGAAGATGCCCTGTACATCGCCAGGAGGCTGGTGAGGTTTGCTTCTGAGGATATCGGCTTGGCCGACCCCCAGGCCCTGGTGGTGGCTCTGAGCGCCAAACAAGCCTATGATTTTATCGGTTCACCCGAGGGTGAACTGGCCCTGGCCGAGGCTGTTATTTATTTGGCCTCTGCTCCGAAAAGTAATCGTGCCTACATCGCTTTCTCCAAGGCTATGAAGGATGTGGAAAAGAGCCCCTTCGAGCCTGTTCCTCTTCAGCTGCGGAATCCGGTGACGAGATTGATGAAGTCGGTCGGTTACGGGAAAAACTATCTGTATGCCCATGATTCGGAGTCTGTCACGACAGATATGGAGACCCTTCCGGAAAGATTCAAGAAGAGGAGATACTATGAACCCGGGGGATTGGGCTTTGAGAAGGATGTCAAAAAAAGAATGGACTGGTGGAAAGCTCTTAAGAAGGAGATGAAGAAAAAACATGTTGAAAGTCAAGGAACACGAAAGGAGAAATAATACCCTCTCCGCTTAAAGAGAAGAGTCCA
>CAYGBF010000425.1:0-3079 GCA_964348035.1 uncultured Eubacteriales bacterium
GGAGGAGGATTAACCTATAATATCTTCGAGGAAAGGAATCCCATAGGGACAGTCAAAGAGAGTAAATTCGGGTTCTCGGTAAGGACAGGAGGGTACACAAGAATAAAAGGTTTAAAAAAAGTCGTGAAAGAATTTATAATTGACATCTACATAAGTTACAACTATTGCAGGATGAAGCCGGTTGAAATAGGATTTAACATTGGTGGGCTCGACACAGGAGTGGCTGTTGGGTTTACCTTCTAGCCCCATACAGTCTCTTTGTTATCTGGCTCTCAATAGATAGATCATGGACACATCAGTCATCATTGTATCCTTCGCTCTTCCCGCAGTTCTTTCCTGTATCCTGTCTTTATCCCTGATGAAGTTTTCAACCCTCCAAAAAAATTTCAACCACATCGACAAGAAGGACTTCAAAGAGAAGAAAATCCCAAGAATCGGCGGAATTGCCATCGTCCTCTCCCTCATCATCTCCCTTATCTTCTTGCGGATCGCCTTCAGCCCCATCTTCATAGACATCGAGGAGGACGCCAGCTACAGTCTGTTCTTCCTCGCCGTTCTCGTCATTTTTGCCCTGGGTATATACGACGACGTTAAGGGTGCTGAGGCGGTTAAAAAATTCTTACTACAGATCATCGCAGCTATCTTGATTTACTTTGCCGGTTTCAAAATTGCCGAAGTCAGCGTCCCCTTTCTCGGGACCAAAAGCTTGGGTTTTGATTTCCTCTCTTTCCTTTTGACTATCATATGGGTAGTGGGTGTGACCAACGCAGTCAACATCATGGATGGTCTGGACGGTTTGGCCGTTGGAGTGTCTTTTTTTGCGGCATTATCGATGGGAATTTTGGCTTTTATGTCCGCTCAATTCCATATCGTGGTGATGATCGTAGTCCTTTTAGGAGCCATGATCGGTTTCTACCCGTTTAACTTCCCGAGGGCAAAAATCTACCTCGGTGATTCTGGGAGCATGGTGATCGGATTCCTCCTGGCTGTTCTCTCCATCTCCAAAATCCATAGGAAGGTCTCCTTGGCCATTTCCCTGATGATTCCGATCATCATCCTATTCCTCCCCATCCTGGAAACTTTGGTCACCATCGCCAGAAGAGCCTCCAGGAGGCAGAATATCTTCACGGGAGATACCGACCATTTTCATTATCGATTCCTGAAAAAAGGGTTTTCCGAAACAAAAGCAACTCTGCTCCTGATGTTCATGTCCTTCCTTTTCTCCATGGCCGGGATTCTGTTTAATTTTATCCAGACGAGATTCAGGCTGCTGCTTTTTATTCTCATCTGTCTCATCGGCTTTTTCCTTCTCCATTATCTCGGCTACTACTCTTTTTTTGCTAAGAAGAAGGAACAGACGCCGGATGAATAACCGCTGGGAGCCCGGTGAAGACAAAAACATCAAACGCTTCTCCCATCCACGACAACCGTGGATTCATCGGTGAGGTGTTGGGTTGGCATCCCTTCAAACCAGTCCTCTCTTCATCTTTCGCTTCTAGCAACGAGGATCATCCTCATCCGAAAAGAGAATGAATAGAAGACTCATTTTTCTGCTTGTCTCCATCATCTTTGCCGCCAGCCTGTACGGTTTTTACATCAAGTATGTTCCCTTGATTAGACCTTTTCAACTCGTCCTCCTCCCTCTCCTCCTCGTCGTGTTCATCCTGACGGCGATCGATCTGGAACACGGGACACTCCTCTTCATCTGTCTTTTTCCGCTCATCAACAGTCTCCCCTATTTTTTCGGGATATTCGAACACACCCCTCATGCACCCACAGCCTTAGTCCTGTTCCTGTTTTATTTTTGGGGATGGCTCATCCACAACGCCCTCTTTTCCCCCTCTCGATCCTTCAAACATCCACTCTTTAAACCCCTCATTCTGTTCTCGATTTTGATCCTCATCTCTGGGCTCATTACTTTTCTGAGGTACACAAATTTTTATCCCTTTCTCGCCGATGCTATCTACGAGCTGCCCACTAACGTTTTCGGGGTCACCGCCGGGGGGGCTCTGATGAGCACGCTGTTTTTTGCCTCGAATTATCTGACCGGGTTTGCCTTTTTCTTCATCCTTTTTAACACCATCAAGAGCAAAGACTTCATCAAAAAGATAATGATCGTCCTTCTGATCAGCACTTCGGTGGCCTTGTGTTGCGGTCTCTACCAACATTTCCGGGATATCACATTCGGCAACACTCCGATGAGGATAAACGAATCCATCATCAACGCCACCTTCAAAGATCCCCTCTCCTTCGGTGCTTATCTCTCCCTTCTCGTGCCGGTTCTCCTAGCTGCCGTTATCAGCTTCGAGGGAGTTATAAGAATCATCTCCGTGGCCCTGTTTCTCGGAAGCCTCTATCTTCTCCCCCAAACAGGCTCCAAGAGCGGTTTCGCCGGCGTTATCCTTTCCCTGCTGCTCTTCCTGGGGTTTACTCTCTACCAACAAGTCAGTCGAAAAAAATGGAAGTCGATCTCTGGTCGGAAGATTATCCCCTGGGCAAGCCTCGCGGTTTTGGTCATCGCCATCGTCTCCCTTGCCGTCGTCTTGTCCAAAGAATCAGAGGCCTTCAAGAGATTGACAGGAGCAAACACTCCCCACGGTGGCCTGAAAGAGACTCTGAACATCCGCTGGCTCAACCAATGGAGAATGGCCGCCTATATGATCATGGATTACCCTTTAACGGGAGTCGGGATCGGGGCCTACATCATCGAGCTCCCTAACTATGCGAAGATGCACGGAGGGATATACCAAGAATGGGTCGATTCGGCCGAAAATTACTTTCTCCAAGCCGGTTCAGAGCTCGGTGTCGTCTCGCTTTTGTTGTGCTTCTGGGTCTTCTGGGAAATCTTCAAAACAATAAAAAAAAGTCTGCATCAGTATTTCGGCCGTTTCAAGTGGAAATACATCCAGATCGGAATCTCCTGCGCCGTCATCTCTCTTTTCCTGAATTATCTGGTTCATACGTACATCGGTAGCTACGAGATCAAATACACGTTCTGGCTGATGGTCGCGCTTGTTTTCTCACTGTGGCGTCTGGAGGAGGAAGTTGAAGATAAGGGCCTTTTCAGCCGGAAGATGAC
>CAYGBF010000426.1:0-1608 GCA_964348035.1 uncultured Eubacteriales bacterium
CAGCCGATCCTGCGCTGGAAGGAAAAAACCACTCAGAAAAAGGAGTCATGACCGCAAGGTATAGGTGAGAATGACTGTCCAAAATTTAATTTTAAGCCTTCAAGAATTCTGGGCTGGCCATGGATGCTACTTGGCCCAGCCTTATGATGTTGAGGTCGGGGCGGGAACGATGACCCCTGATACCTTTTTCAGAGTCTTGGATAACAGGCCCTGGAAAGTGGCCTATGTCCAGCCATCGCGCCGGCCAAAAGACGGCCGGTATGGAGAAAATCCCAACCGGGTTCAGAAGCATTTTCAGTACCAGGTTATCATCAAACCATCCCCTTCCGATATCCAACAGACCTATCTGAAAAGTCTGGCCGCTTTAGGGATAAAACTCGAGGAGCACGATATCCGCTTCGATGAGGATGACTGGGAATCTCCGACCATCGGAGCTTGGGGTGTGGGATGGCAGGTGATTCTTGATGGTCTTGAGATCACCCAATTCACTTATTTCCAACAGGCTGGAGGAATAGACCTTTTCCCAGTCCCGGTCGAGATAACCTACGGCTTGGATAGGCTAGAAATGTTTCTTGAGGAGAAGGACAATATCTATGACCTCGACTGGTCCGATGAGGTGACGTACAGGGATTTAAGGTTTGATGAAGAAAAGGAGTTTTCGGAGTATAACTTCAATCGGGCTGGCATCCGTCTCCTCCGCCAATCTTTTTCGATGCACCTCCGGGAGGCTAAAGTGATGATCAGCAAGAGCCTTCTCCTTCCAGCCTACGATATGTGCTTAAAATGTTCTCATCTTTTTAATCTTCTCGACGCCAGAGGAGCAATCAGCGTCACCGAAAGAGTCAAGATGATCGGCCAGATAAGAGAGCAGGTCAATCACATCGCAGAAAAATACGCAGAGAGGGAGACAAGAGCCTGATGGATTTCCTGCTGGAGCTTATAACCGAGGAGATGCCCTCCTCTCACATCAAATCCGCTCTCGATCAGCTCGAGAAAAAATTCGAAGCCGAGCTAACCGAGGTTAATGTCAAAATTTACAAGCTCCTCGTCCACGGAACCTGCCGCCGGTTGGTGGTGGTTGGACGTTTTGCTTTGCGCCAGAAAGACCAAAAGGAGGAAATCATCGGGCCTCCCAAAGTCGTCGCCTTTACAGAAGAAGGGAAGCCCTCATCGGCTGCCCTGGGATTCGCCAAGGCTCAGGGTGTCAAGCCGGATCGACTAGAGGTAATCAAAACCGGGCGGGGCGAATACATCGGGCTGAAGAAAAGGATTAAGGGAAGACCCACCCCAGACATCCTGGAAGAGATCATCCCGGCCATCGTCTCTTCCCTGACCTTTCCTAAGATGATGCGGTGGGAGAAAAAACACTTCAGGTTTTCGCGCCCGATCCGGAATATCCTCTGTCTCTGTGATAAAAAGGTCCTTTCCATCACGGTGGGAGGCATACGAGCGACGGGCTTCACGTTCGGACATCCGATCCACTCTCCGCAGAAGATCAAAGTCAAGACATACGGCGAATACAAATCTAGATTGAGGAAGAACAAAGTGGTGGTGAAAGAACAGGCAAGACGGAAAATGATCCTCAGCCAAATCGCTAAAAAGCTTCCC
>CAYGBF010000427.1:0-2924 GCA_964348035.1 uncultured Eubacteriales bacterium
TCGTCACCTCATCCTGGCCTGCCCCGATAACACTGGCTACTCGGTCGCCGACCTTCCGGGCCAGATCCCACCACTCTTCACTCCAGGCCGTAACCCCCGTATCGGCCCAGAGGCGGTAAAACCTTTCCAGGTCCGTGCGGACTCCCCGAGGAACAGCGCCCAAGGAATTGTTGATAAGGTAGATACAGCGGCCGAGGATCGGAAATTCCTCTCTAATCGTTCCGAGATCCTGGTCGAGATTCCAAAGATGTTCCGTCATGAGTACCCCCTTGTTATTTTGAAAATATCAGGTCGTTCTCGATTCAACTGGGAAGGCCGTTTTTGACATAATGGGAGACGGCTTCCACGAACATGTCTAATTCTCTGAGTGTGGTGTAGATACTGGGTGTAACGCGCATCGCGGTGACATCCTCGGGCACCTTGACAGTGATCGTGTAGATTTTGTGCTTATGGAACAGGACCTGCTGGAGTTTGGGCAGGTCGAAGTCCTCCACGGTGTAGGTACCGATGCCGCAGGATTGGGCCGGATCGTAGGAGGTGAGCATCTTGACTCGGGGAAGCTTTTCTAACTTCTTAGCCCAGTAGTTTCGGAGATACCGCATCCGCTCCTCTTTATTCTTTTCACCTATGCCGTGATGGAAGGCTATGGCTTCGTTTATCGCCAGCTCCAGGTATTCGGGACTGGTGCCGATGTGTTCAAACTTCCGGATATCGTCGCTCAGCGGATCAGGAGCGGGGAAGAGCGGCCAAATTTTCTTGATCTTCTCTTTTTTCACGTACAGGAACCCGGTGCCGATCGGAGCCATCATCCACTTGTGCAGGTTGGCTCCGTAGATGTCACAGTCCAAGTCCTTCTGCTTATACACAAAATGGCCGAAGGAGTGGGCGCCGTCGATGACCACCTCGATCCCCCGCTTTCGGGCCATCTGGCAGATATCCTTGATCGGAAAAATCTGACCGGTAAGGTTGGTGATATGGCAGACGAGGATCATCTTTGTCCGAGGCGTGATGTTTTTTTCGAAAAGGTCGGCCAGCACGCCCAAGTCTGAAGGAGGATACGGAAAATTAAAGGTTTTGACTACGATGCTCTCTCTCTTTTGGCGCTGGAACAGGGCATTTTTCATCGATGGGTAATCGTGCAGCGTGGTCAACACTTCATCGCCTGCTTTGAGCTCCAATCCGAGAAGGCCGATCTGCATGGATTCGGTGACGTTGCGGGTGATGGCGATTTCTTCGGGCGAACAGCCGAAGGTCTCGGCCACTCTCTTCCGGGCCAGCTCTTTCCGAGGCCGCAGGACATTCCACAGGTTGTACGGTGGAGCCCCGTTCGAGAAATCGAGATACCGATGGACGGCATCCATCACCACCCTGGGGGCGGGGTGGACTCCGCCGTTGTTGAGGTTGACGAGGCTGCGGTCGGTGTTAAAGGCCTGCTGGACGTAGAACCAGAAGCTCTCGTCCCGGGCGACGTCGAACGGAGACATCCCTTTGATATCTTTGAGTTTTTCTTCGAGAGCGGCCTGAGCTTCCTGGGAAGAAAGACCAAAAAGACCCAAACTGCCGACTCCGATGCCGAGGCTTTTGAGAAAGTTCCGACGACTGGTCACCATCCTTGTCCTCCTGTTCATAAAAGTTCTTTTTACGATATCGTATTCGCAGTCATAGTGTCAAATTTGTTCCAGCGGAGGCTGGAATCCAGTCCCATAAAGAAATAAGAGTCTTTCTTAGTTCTGGTTTCCTGCTTCCGCAGGAACAAGACTAGGTTCCAGCCACCTGACGGAGCTTGTGCCTGAGGAGTCAGGTGCAGGTGCAGGCTCCGCTGGAATGACAGGATAGGGACTTGATCCCTGCCACAGCCTGCGCCTGCACCCGCCGTAGCTTGTACCTGAGGATTCAGGTGCAAGCATAGACTCCGTCAGGTGCAGGGATGACGCTTTATTTAAAAATCAATGGATGATTTATACCGGAGGGGAAAGCGGCCGTAGAAAAAGTCATCTCCCCAGACGGAGAGGGTTTGGGCCGCAGGCGATTTCTCGATCATCACTCTGATAAAATTGTGGATCAGATTATCGGGCTTGCTGTAGGGGCAGGCATAGATGCAGAGGGCACAGTCAGTCCCGACCTTTCGCCAATACCGGTAGCACTCCTCGCGGTTGAGCCCCCACTTTAAAACGCCGTTCTCCTCGGTCTTCTCCCCAAAGGGGATGGCTTGAGCGGGACAGTTCCGGGCACACTTCTGGCACTTCTGGCAGAAATCTTGAATCCCTAAACTCAGAGGTCTATCCGGGACAAGAGGCAGATCCGTGGTCACCAATCCCAGCCGGGCCCGCGGTCCGTGTCTGCGGGTGATCAAGGTGCCCAATCTCCCCAGCTCTCCAAGGCCAGCCAGCCAACCTAGGGGAGGGAGGATGGCCTGATAATTACTGCCGGCGATGTGAGCTCTGGCTGAATACCCCACTCGGCGGATCATGTTCGCCGCGATGATCGATATCCGCGCCCCCTCGACATACCTCTTTCCTGTCTCGACAACGACCGGAGCATGAGGCGCAGCATGGACCATCCCCAGGTCCATCTCCAAGGCAAACACGACCGCATATTTATGCGTGTTCGTGATTTCTTGACCGTGTGGCTCTGGGCCCCGGCCGACATGGGAGTAGACATAAGCCTGATCAAGAGAACATATCCCACAGACATCAGAGCCTAAGTACTCGATCACGGCTTTTATCCAGCGTGTGTTTTCTACGGGTGAGGACTCCACTTTCTCTTCTCTGACGCTGCCGTCAACACCTATGAGCTGGTGTTCTAAGAAATCAAACTCCGCTGCCGCCAAGGAAAAAAGCCATGGATTTTTCTTGAGGTGAGGTGGTGAAAAGAGGTCCGGGAGCTGCCTGATCTTCTCGTCTATCTCTTTATACTCGGGCTTT
>CAYGBF010000428.1:0-8760 GCA_964348035.1 uncultured Eubacteriales bacterium
GGGCGTGGTTGTCGCAGGTATTTAGAGGTTAACTCAGAGTCTAATTAGCCGAGAATAAAGGGATATAAGCCTACTTCGCTGACTGAATACAGAGGGCTCGTGTCCCCTGTTTCATCAAAGGGAGCTTATCGGAAAAGAGGAGCCATACACGAAGTCAGGAGTTCCTGGGCATTGAAATAATCATACCGGTACGAAGGGGCGTAAAATCCCGAGAAGATGCCGACACCTGTCTCCTCGTCGGCCAAACACCAGGTGTGGACTTTGAAGGGCAATCCATCGGCGGTTAAGGTGGCATCGAGGGTGTGGATTTCTGATACTTCAGGGTGAGGCTCTCGCCTGATGGGAGTAAAATCCGGATAGGCCCCCTCACGCAGGAGGGAGATCATGTGTTCTGAGAGCTGCTCCGAAGTCATTCCCTCATCGAGGGGTATCAGGAAGAGGATGAGGCCGGCCGTATCGGCATCATTCCTTTCCTGAACTACGACTCCCATTTCCGTTTCTTGGACGATCCAGCCAGAAGGATAACCGATTTTTATCCCGGGATCGGCTCTGAAGGTGTAGATCTGGATGGGTATGTCTGTTCGAGACAAGGCGATTAAGCCTGTGAGGAAGAGGATGATCCAGGACAGACAGCTGGTCACAAGAAAATTCTTAAAACGGGGAATCCTGGAGTCTCTCACGCCTTCCTTGGCCTTTCCAAATCAGTCAATCGCGTCTTTTTTCAGGATGAAGTCAAGTCATCTTACTAAATTAAAATAACGAGAGCAAGGAAAAAAATAAAAAAATAGAAAATTTACAATTTTCCCGTCATCCCTACGGAGGCAGGGACCCAGAAAAATAGAAATGAATACAATCTAAATAACAATTTTATCTAACTGGTTCCCCGCCTCCGCGGGGACAAGTTTTCCTACTCGCAGAATATCCGAACTTTCTCTTCTTTGCTGTCTACGTCCACTGTCAGGTCGTTGAGGTGGATCAGGAGTTCTTCGAGGTTATCCGATTTAATATTCGAGAGATCCATGTCGATACCCTTGTCCTTGAGATGGGTCTCGATCTTAGCCTGGGCATCTCCAGGGATGAGAGAAGCCAGTTTAATCCCTGCTCTCAGGAGTTGGAAGGGAACCCGAATATTGACCTTTTCTTTCTTGACGCTCTCCGGCCCCGGCTCGACGACCACCCGAAGATACTTGGGAAAATCTTTTTTCTGTCCTGCCTCCTGTGCCTCCGGTTCTCCTGCTGGTTCCGAGATGGCAGACAGCAGTTTATCGGCTTCCTCGACGGTTATTTTTCCTTGGGTTAACATGTCCAGGATTCTTCGACGATCTTCACTCATTTTTAAACCTCCATTACCGAAAATATATGCAAACCTGATCCTTTTGGCTTTGAGTCAGGATAGTTAATCCTCGCATGGAACCGATGAGGTAGAAAAAGGCTGGGCCGAGCAGGAGAATTTTTTTCCCAAGACTCCGAGGCCAGAGGATGAGGCCGGCAACAAGGATCAAAGGGGATAAGAGTATAACCAGGAGCAGAAGAAGGATCCAGATGATAAACACCGGGAACCAGAACCTAATTTTTGTCCTCCCGTTCTCGACGATATGCATTCTCATCCAAAGCGGCGGCCGCATCATTCTTTCAACCTCTCCAGGGCATCCTCGACCGACAATTCTCCCCGTTCCAGCTTGCTCAAGACCTCGTTTTGGGAAGGAGGTGGGTTGATGTCCACGAAGTTGAGCTGGTTGGCTATCCGGTTGAGACGGTTCTTGACGGTCGGATAGCTGATGCCAAAAAGCTCCTCCATATCCTTTATCGAGCCGTGGCTGCGGATAAAGGCCGTGACAAAGATTTGGTCCTCCATTGTCAGCTTGGCCAATGGGGGGAGCTCAAATTGCCCCTCCAGAACAATGTCCTGTTCCTCGATCTTGACTCGTTGGACGATGATCGAGGCCCCCCGGGTTATTTTGATGAGATCTTGCCAGTCTCTGGTCATTTTTTTCGCCTTTAATTAATTTTCTTTAATAATATAAGGAAAAATATTAAATTTGTCAAGTTAAAAATTAAAAAAATTTATATTTAAGACAAAAAAAATAAAATAATTTAATTTTTTTCCGTTAATTTTTATTCCTGCGGAGCTTGTTCCTGCCCAGGAGGATGCGGAAAGAGGCCATGCACGGAGGAACTTTATTTTACTGGAACCCCGCCGGAGCCTGTCCCTGCGGAGCCTGTGCCCGCGCAGGCGGGTAGCAGATAGCGGGAAGGATCTTTTTCGACTCAAAATTGTAGCTTCTCAATTTTTTTTATGATACTATCTTCACCAGAATGGGCCTCTCCAAGAGACGCTTCGAACGACAATCCAGCAGGTCTGTACTCCCAAAGATCATAGTCGCGGTCGTTTTTCTGTTCTTCGGCCTCGGCCGCTTCTTACCTCAGACTCCGCCGCGAACAATTTACATCAAAGCGGCCTGCGACGAGGAATTCCGGTTCCAACCAGACTGGAATGTCACCCTCAAACGTATCCTCACCGCATCCTCCAAGAGATTCGAGGAGGATTTTGACATTCGGTTCGAAATCACGGCTGTCGAAACCTGGAAGTCGGATGATACCCTCACCAGTGTCTATGACTTGATCAACGACCTGAGAAAAAAGGTATTGTTAAGAGGGAGTGACATCCTGGTCGGGTTTACAGGGCAGTGGACGCGGAAGGATGATGTCTCCGGGGCGGCTGTCTACATGCACAACCATGTCATCGTCAAGGAGACGAAATCCGCGGAGACGATGAGTCTGGCCTTAACCCACGAGCTCTTCCACCTTTTCGGAGCCGTGGATCTTCATCAGAACGGATCGATCATGGACTTGGATAATCCTGGCCGGAATATTGATCCCTTCACCAAGAGCCTGGTCAGGTTAAACAGAGACCGGACTTTTACCCCCCATCTGTTCCCCCTTCATCCGGATAAGTGGGATGAAACGATCGACCTGTATAAAGAGAGAAAACGTTTAGGACGTGAAGAGATTGATTTGAATGTCATGCTGGCCATTTTTTACATAGAAAAGCAGGAATATGCTCTGGCTGTCACCGAGTGTCTCGAATTTGCTGAGAAATATCCCGATTCGGCGGAAATCCATAATCTCCTGGGTGTGGCCTTTCGTCGGAAAGGAGAACTCGAGAAAGCTCTCGAGGAATACAAGAAGGTTCTTAGGCTGCAGCCGCTTATTCCCGAGCTTCATTTCAACATCGGGATTGCTCTGACCCGATTGGGGAGGTTGGAGGAAGCCATCGAGGCCTTCGAGAGGGCGATTGACCTGAATCCTGAATACGGCAAGGCCTTTTCCAACCTCGCTTATGTTTATCTCAACCTGGATAATCCTGGCCTGGCCATCGGGTATGCCCGTAAAGCTCTTGAGATCTCCCCCCGGATGCCCAAAGCTCTGTCGACGATGGGGAGTGCCTTCCTCCTCAAAGATGATCTTGAGAAGGCCGAGTCCATCTCTCTCAGGGCGCTTGATATCGATCCTTCCCTTGCCGTACCCCATAACAACTTGGGTATTATCTATCTCCATCACAACGATACCGATAGGGCTATCGCCGAGTTTAAGACCGCCTTAGACAAGGATCCCAGATTTCCTAAGGCTTACCACAACTTGGGACGCGCCTACCTTCTCAACGGACAACCTGATGAAGCCATCGAAGCCTTCCGCCAGGCAGTTGATTTGAAGCCGGATTATGCCAAGGCTTACTCCAACCTCGGGCTCGCCTACCTTGAGAAGGGGAAAGTCGGCCAGGGCATTAAAGCCTGCCAGAGAGCTGTCGAGCTTAAGCCGAAATATGCCCTCGTTTATTCTAATCTCGGGTATGCTTTCCTGGCCGAAGGATCACTGGACCGGGCGAGATGTTCAGCCTCCAAAGCCTTAGAAATCGATGCCGGACTGCCCGAGGCCCACAACCTCCTGGGATTGCTGTACGAAAAAGAGGAAAAATACGGCGAGGCTCTGGGCGAGTATGTGAAAGCGCAAAAACTCAGGCCTGATAGCTTCCGAACCCATTTCAATCTGGCCAATCTTTTCTTCAAAAAAACCCTTTTCGAAAAGTCGGCGTTCCACTACAAGAAAGTAATCGAGCTGAACCCGAATATCGCCCAGGCCCATAATAACTTGGCCGTTATTTGTTTCTACAAAGGAGATTTCTCCTCTGCTTGGGCTTATCTCGAACGGGCAGAGAGTTTAGGCGCTCGTGTTCATCCCGATTTTAAACAGGAGCTCAGAAAAAGGCTGGAAGAGGAATAGGGGTCAGACTTTGAAAACTTGAATTATATTATCAGCTGTTGAATAAAACAATTCAAGTTTTCAAAGTCTGACCCCAATTAAATGGCCGTGAGAAACGATGCCGGGAACCATGATTTTTCTATCGTTCTCTGTGGACAGGCTGGGCAAGGGATCCAGACTGTGGAGCAAATCCTCGTCCATGTCTTGAAACTCTGCGGCTATCACGTGTATGCCACGAAGGAATACATGTCCCGCGTCAGAGGAGGAATGAACTCAACAGAAATTCGGATCTCGTCCTCAGAAGTCGCGGCTTACGTAGACCGGATGGATATCCTGATCCCGTTTCATCCAGAGGCGTTCGTTCATCTCGAAAAACGTCTTACGCCTGAAACCATCGTGATCGGAGACAGAAAGAATATCTGTCGGGACTGCCCTTCCGATATCAAGCACTTCATCGATGTCCCGCTCGAAGATATCGCCAAAGACATCGGCGGACGAATCTACATCAACACCCTTTCGGCCGCGGTCGTCCTGGGATTGTTCCGAGCTCCGAAAGATGTGGCCGGAGGTTTTATAAAAAAAGTTTTTTCGCGCAAGGGAGAAGACGTAGTCCAAAACAACCTCCGAGCCATCGAAAAGGGCTGTGAAATCGGGGAAAAGCTTCTTGAATCGGAAAGTATTGATCTGGACTTATCCACGCATTCTGATGTGGAGAAAGATGTCCTTCTCAACGGAGCGGAGGCTGTGGGCCTTGGGGCTCTGGCCGGCGGCTGTAACTTTCTCTCCTCTTACCCGATGTCCCCTTCCACTGGGGTGATGGTTTTCCTGTCCCAACACACAGGCGAGTTTGACCTCGTTGTCGAGCAGGCTGAAGACGAGATCAGCGCCATCAACATGGCCCTCGGCGCCTCCTATGCAGGAGCCCGAGCGATGGCAACCACATCCGGCGGCGGGTTCGCCTTGATGACCGAAGGTATCAGCTTAGCGGGGATGATCGAAACACCGGTGGTTGTCCACGTCGCCCAGAGACCCGGTCCAGCCACAGGGCTGCCGACGAGAACAGAGCAGGGAGATCTGGAGCTGGTTCTGTACAGCGGTCACGGCGAATTCCCGCGGATTCTTTATGCCCCGGGTAAACTGGAGGATGCTGTCTACCTGACCCAGCGCGCCTTCAACATAGCCGACAAATACCAGATTCCAGTCTTCATCCTGACCGACCAATACCTGATGGATTCTTACTACAATATTTCTTTACCCGACCTGAAGGAGTTGAAAGTCGAAAAGCACATCGTCGAGACGGCTGCCGACTACAAAAGGTATGCTCTGACCGAAGACGGTATCTCTCCCCGTGGGATTCCTGGGTTTGGCAGCGGTCTCGTCGGCGTGGACAGCGACGAGCATGACGCGGAAGCCCATATCACGGAAGACCTTGACCTGCGGACCAAGATGGTCAAAAAGAGATTAGCCAAGATAAAGTTAATCGAGAAAGATGCCATTCCACCAGAGCTTATCGGTCGTGAGGATTACAATATTCTACTGATCGGATGGGGTTCAACCTATAAACCGGTCGTCGAAGCCCTCGACATTCTGGGAAGAGCAGACCTCTCTTTTCTCCATTTCAAGCAGGTGTATCCAATGCCCGAAGGAACTCTGGATTTTCTCGAAAAAGCTGACAAACTCATCATCATCGAGAATAATGCCACTTCTCAGTTCGGCAAACTGATCAAACTGAAGACGGGCCTTGACATCAAAAACAAGCTGCTTAAATACAGCGGGCTTCCGTATTCGGTCGAGGAAGTTGTCAGCCGCCTTCAAGAAATTTTAGACTAGGAGAGTTACGATGAATCAAGCGGTCTACGATATGGGAAAAATCGATATTGCCTGGTGTCCCGGGTGCGGGAACTTCAGCATAAAGAATGTCCTGACCAAGGCCTTGGCTGAGCTCGAGATCCCGCCCGAAAAACTGGTGGTCGTCTCCGGCATCGGTCAGGCGGCTAAGATCCCCCATTACATGAAAACACATTTTTTCAACGGGCTTCACGGACGGGCCCTGCCGCCGGCGACCGCCATAAAAGTCGTCAATCCCGAGCTGACTGTCATCGCCGAGAGCGGCGATGGTGATATGTACGGGGAAGGCGGGAACCACCTTGTCCACGCCATGCGGAGAAACCCGAATATCACCAACATCGTCCACAACAACATGGTTTACGGGCTGACCAAGGGCCAGGCTTCACCGACGAGCCAGTGCGGGTTTAAAACACCGGTCCAAGTCAGGGGGGTCATCCTGGCGCCGTTCAACCCGGTCGCCTTGGCCGTAGCTCTGGATGCCTCGTTCGTGGCCCGGGTGTTTTCAGGAGATACCGAACAAACGAAGGAGGTACTGAAGGCAGCCATCACCCACAAAGGTTACGCCCTCGTGGATATCTTCCAGCCCTGTGTTTCCTTCAACAAGGTCAACACCTACGCTTGGTTCAAGGAGCACACATACTACCTGGATGATTCACATGAGGTGCGAGACAGGACGATGGCTTTCGAGCGGGCCACGGAGAGCGAAAAATTTCCCCTCGGGATTTTCTACATAAATCCGGAAAAGAATACCTTCGAAGAAAATGTCGGTTTGTACCAGGAAGACAAAACGCCTCTTCCCTTTAGGGATGCCCCGATAAAAGAGAAGCTGCAAAAGGTCATCGAATCAAAGACGTAAGAAAATAAAGAACGACTCGCGATTTTTGAATAAAAAATCATTGCATCCTTAAGCTAAAATTTTTATTCTTTAAGAACGCCATCTGGCTCAAACGAATCAATGGAGGACATGATGCGTAAGAAAGTTTTCATTCTAATCACTTTAGTCTCCCTTGTTTTTATCCCTGTTTGTAAGAAAGGTGAAGAAGTCGAACTGACCTACCCCCTAACTAAAAAGGTTGATCAGGTCGATGATTATTTCGGAACCAAAGTCGAAGATCCGTATCGCTGGTTGGAAGACGACCAGGCTGAGGAAGTCAAACAGTGGGTCAAGGAACAGAACAAGGTGACCTTTGCTTATCTTGAGAAAATTCCTGCCCGTGAGAAAATCCGGCAGCGTCTGACAGAAATCTACAACTATCCTCGGTATTCATCGCCATTCAGGGCCGGCGAGTACTACTTCTTCTACAAGAACGATGGGCTCCAGAACCAATCCGTGATCTACGTCCAGGAGGGCCTGGAAGGAGAACCAGAAGTATTCATCGACCCTAACGAGCTGTCCCCGGATGGAACTGTGAGGATAAGTCTGGTGGGATTCTCCAAGGACAATCGCTTTGTGACCCTCACCCGGTCTGAAGCCGGCTCGGATTGGCGGGAATTACGGGTGATGGAGATCGAAACCAAGAAAGAATTGTCCGACCGAATCCGCTGGGTAAAATTCACCGGTGCGGCCTGGCATGGAGATGGCTTCTATTACGGCGGTTTTGATAAGCCTGAGGAGGGACAGGAGCTCACCGCCCGGAATAAGTTTCAGAAAATCTTTTACCATAAATTGGGAGAACCTCAAGAGAAAGACAGACTCATCTACGAAGACCCGGATCATCCCTATCGATATGTATGGGCAGATATCACCGAAGATAAGAAATACTTGTTTTTACAGATAACAGAGGGAACCCACGGCAACGAGCTCTACTACAAAGACCTCACCGTACCAGACATGGATTTTCAACCTCTGATCAAAGGGTTTGAATTTAATACCTATGTTGTCGATAACGTCGGCGATAAATTCCTGGCTTATACAAACATCGATGCTCCCAATTACAAGGTTGTTATGATGGATCCCGAGAACCCAGCCCAAGACAACTGGAAGACGGTCATTACTGAAAAAACCGAAGTCCTGAGCAGCGCCAGCACGGCGGGCGGCCAGCTGTTCTGCCGCTATCTCAAGGACGTGACGTCTCGAGTTTACCAGCATGACCTCGACGGGAATCTGGTGCGGGAGGCGGAATTTCCGACTTTAGGAACAGCCTACGGCTTCTCAGGAAAGAGAGAGGATACATTCTTATTTTATACGTTTACCTCCTTTACTTTTCCGCCTACGATTTACAAGTACGATATTGCCAGCGGTCAGTCCGAGGTCTTCCGTGAGGCTGAAGTCAAATTCAACCCCGAGGATTTTGTGGCCAAGCAGGTTTTTTACCCTAGCAAGGACGGAGCAAAGATTCCGATGTTTATCATCCACAAGAAAGGGTTGAAGCTGGACGGCGACAATCCTACCTACCTTTATGCCTACGGAGGATTTAATGCCAGCCGGCTCCCTTCCTTCAGCACAACCAATATTTTTCTCCTGGAAAACGGCTGTGTCTATGCCTCAGCCAACATCCGCGGTGGGGGCGAGTATGGTGAAGAATGGCACAAGGCCGGGATGTTGTTGAATAAGCAGAACGTGTTCGACGATTTTATCGCTGCCGCAGAGTACTTGATCAGCGAGAAATACACCTCCAAGGAAAAATTGGCCATCGCCGGCGCGTCCAACGG
>CAYGBF010000429.1:0-6783 GCA_964348035.1 uncultured Eubacteriales bacterium
GTTCGGTCGCAACGCCTGGAGTCACACAGACAGGTGTGATGATCGGGACACCGGATTACTTATCGCCTGAGCAGGCAGAGGGAGAAGAGGCCGACCACCGGGCGGACATCTATTCCTTGGGCGTGATTCTGTATGAAATGGTAACAGGGACAGTGCCCTTCAAAGGTGATACAGCCCTGAGCGTGGCTCTGAAACACAAATCCAAGACTCCATCAGAGCCAAAACAGCTCAATCCGCAGGTGTCTGAGTTACTGAACAAGCTCATACTGGTCTGTATGGAGAAGGATAGGGAGCGAAGGTACCAGACAGCCTCAGAACTTCTGGCTGATTTGAACAATATCGAAGAAGGGATTCCCCTTGGTGTCAAAAGACACCCCAAGAAAAAACTCAAAATAAAATGGAAGAATGTGTTGCTATATGGCGGAGTTCCAATTTTGGTTGTAGCCATCATCGCAGGTGCTTATTATCTCTATACAAATCGTGCTGCCACCATCCATTCGATCGCGGTCCTTCCGTTCCAAAACCTCACTGGAGATGCTGAGCAGGAGTATTTCATCGACGGCCTTACTGATGGATTGATCGGTCATTTGGGTCGCATCGGAGCATTCCGTCGAGTGATATCCTTCTGGTCGGTTAGACAGTATAAAGATGCAAAAATGTCTTTGCAGGAAATTGCCCAGGAGCTGAACGCGGATGCCGTTGTGACAGGATCGGTGCAGAAGGCCGGTGGCAGTGTGAGCATGCGGGTTCGGTTGATCAAGGCGTATCCAGATGAACAGAATCTTTGGGAGGAAACTTACGATAGGACGTTGACCGATGTGCTGGTGATGAGCAGCGAAATCTCCCAGGCCATTGCCCGAGAGATCCGGATTAAACTAACAGCAGAGGAGGAATCACGCTTTGCTGGTACCCGTCAGGTTAATCCTGAGACCTACCAGGCTTACCTTAAGGGGATGTTTCAATTGAACAATGATAAAGTCGAAGAAGGACTTGTATTTTTCAACGAAGCCGTCGAAAAAGATCCTGGCGATCCTATGGCATATGTGGGCCTGGCTTTCGCTTACGCCACGATAGGTCATAGCTATAATCCTACGCCTGATGCCTGGCCAAGGGCTAGAGCAGCGGCTGACAGAGCGTTGAGACTGGATCCGCTACTGGCCGAAGGGTATTCGGCATTGGGCGACGTAAAGTACTACTACGAATGGGACTGGGAAGGTGCAGAGAAGGCCTTCCAGCGCGCCAATGAACTGAATCCAAACATCGCCATGAATCATTATCATTATGCATGGTTACTTGCAACATTAGGCAGGATGGATGAAGCCATTGTCGAACACAAACGTGCCCAGGAGCTGGATCCTTTGACTTCTATGCACACAGCTTGGCTTGGAGGGCTGTACTGGATTGATGGAGATTATGACAAGGCGATGGAAGAGATACAGAAGGTGCTCGACCGGGATCCCGATGACCGGCTTGCGCTGTTTGTCCTTGCAAATGTTTTTGCGGACGCGGGGAGGCATAAAGAGGCTGTTGAAACACATGAAAAAATATTTGGTCTCTGGTGGTCTCGTGCGCGTGTGTATGCTATGGCAGGCATGGAGGATGAAGCACGCGAGATTATAGCAAAGTTGCAGGAAAAACCAGATCCTTTGCGTGCCTTCGGTATTGCCTCGGTTTACGCAGAACTTGGAGAATATGACAAAGCGTTCGAGTGGCTGGCTTATGAGCCGCCGCATGCCTGGATATCAGCAATAAGGATTTCGCCCTGGTTCTACCCTCTGCGTGAAGATCCCCGCTTCAACGATCTGCTACGAAAGATGAATCTACCGCCGTTGGAATGATCATTAGATCTATTAGAAAAGGAAACCACGTCAAAGACATAGAGCATTACGAAAAATTCCTCTAACCCTGGGTAGATGCTGATCTTGATTTTACGATCGGTTTGTTTGCCCCGCGGCGTGCCGCGGGTTCATGCCCCGCCCGAGAAGGGGAGGCAGAGAACCCGATCTTGGATCGGGTGACGAAAGCAGAGCTTTTACCAAAGGTATCGAAGTCAGTTCCCCCTCCAAGTTGACTGAGGTTGGAGATGCTAAGACCAGGCTGGCTGGGAAGCAGGGATTCGAACCCCGATTCCATGATCCAGAGTCATGTGTCCTGCCATTGGACGACTTCCCAGCTCAAGATCAACGGAAATCATAATCAATCCTGACATTTTTTTCAACTTTCAGGCTTGAGGATTAATCATGCACCCCACTAAAATCTACCCCATCGAATCCCGTTGACTTAGAAGGGAGGATGATGATAATATTGGCGCTCCATCATGAAAAAAAACATCTTTCGCTTAAGCATCATATTCTTCCTGACTGTTGTTTTTATGTATTTTTTCTTCCGGAGTGTGAACTGGAATGAAGTTTTATCCTCCCTTACAGATGTCAACCTTAAGTTCTTCATCCTCATCTTCCTCCTCGTTCCCGTTCATCTCTTGACTCGGGCCATTCGATGGGAATATCTCCTCAAGGCTGAAAAAAAAGGCACCGGTTTATTCAATCGATTCGCAGCCAACACCGTAGGCTTCACAGTCACCCTCATCTTTCCTGGACGATTAGGAGAAGTTGTCAAGCCGATTTACTTGGCTCAAAAAGAAAGCATGAAAAAAGGCTTTGTCCTGGGAACCGTCGTCGTCGAGCGAATTTTCGATATATTCACCATGTGTTTCTTGCTGGGGCTTTTTCTCATCGCCAAACCGGTCTACCCTTCTTATTTCTACGCGGATACCGAGGCCTATTCGCGGTTGTACCTGTGGGGAATCGTGGGTGTCACCTTCGCTACGCTCATGTTGTTGGTTATCCTGTCTCTTCATTTTTTCAAGGAGAAAACGCTTTTCATCATATCTAAGCTTTTGAAACCGCTGCCGGATAGAATATCCGGTAGAATTCTCGAACTGATTCATGAGTTCATCCAGGGGTTGAAATTTTTTCACTCGATCGGGAATCTGCTCATATATATCCTGCTTTCGTTCGTTGTCTGGATAGGCATCATCTTTTATTACTGGATCTTTTTCTTTGCTTATGACATTTCTGTTCGATTCTTCTTACTTTTTCCGTACTGCTTCCTGGTCATGGTCGGGGCGTCCATCCCCACCCCTGGAATGGTCGGGGGATTTCATTATTTCAGCAAGGTTGGCATGATGTCTTTCTTCCAGATTGAAAGCAACCAAGCTGTCGGGATGACGATCGTTATTCATGCGGTCCAAGTGGTGGTGACTTGCCTTCTGGGTTATGCTATATTATGGAAAGAGGGAATTTCATTACTTCAGATAAAAAAATTAGGAGAGGATAGAGGACGATGAGATGTCCTTTTTGTGATCATTCAGAGAGCAAGGTTATCGACTCCAGGGAAACCAAAAACGGTATGCGCATTCGCCGCCGCCGAGAGTGCCTCTCATGCGAAAGGCGGTTCACAACTTACGAGAAGATTGAAGAAATCCCTTACATGGTCGTCAAAAAGGATGGCCGGCGCCAGCAGTTTGACAGAAATAAGCTTCTGCGAGGACTGCTCAAAGCTTGTGAAAAGAGGCCTGTCCCCGTCAGCAAGTTAGAAGAACTCGTCGAAGAAATCGAATCGAAACTTCAGGATAAGCCTGAAAAAGAGATGAATGCCGCTGAGATCGGTCAGTTCATCATGCGCAGACTCAAAGCCTTGGACAAGGTCGCTCATGTCCGGTTCGCCTCTGTCTATCGAGAATTCAAGGATGTCGTGGAATTTAAGGAGGTTTTAGAGAAACTCCTCAAAGAAAAGTAATCCGTCCCGGCGATGGTTAAAAAAATCAAGCCTATCTCCAGAACAGGGAGAATCGAAACCGAAATCAACCGCATCGCCGCCGAGGTTTTTTTCCAGAAGAGGGACTTTCTGGGATTAGACGAGATTTGGGTTCCCTGTGTTGACATCTCAGAAAAGGCGAATGATGTCATCGTCGAGATCGAACTTCCCGGGATTACCCAGAAGGATATAAGTATCCTTCTTCACAGCAACCGTTTGGAAATCAGCGGAGTCAAGCGAGAGGCTTTATCCAGGGGAGGCAAAAGATATCATCGTCTCGAGCGGGAGTACGGGAATTTTCGGCGTTACATTTTTCTGCCTAGTATCGTCGACCCGGAGAGGGCCACGGCCTCTCTGGAAAATGGGGTTTTACGCATCGTCTTGAAAAAGTATAAACGGAAGAAAGAGAAAGAAATCATCGTGAAAATCGAGAAGAGCAAGGATTAAAGAAGGAGTCAGTCCATGGCTAAAAAAGATACTAACGAAGTTAACGGTTTTGAGGATATTACAGGCGAGAGCGACCAGAAGCTTCACGTCCCGACCAAACTGCCTGTCCTGATGCTGAGAGACATCGTGGTCTTTCCTTATATGGTCGTTCCTCTCTTCGTAGGAAGAGAAAAATCTAAGAACGCCATCGACACGGCCCTGTCTTCTGATCGAATGATTCTCCTCCTCACCCAAAAGAACATGGAGATCGAGGAGCCAAAGAGAGAGGACGTTTTTGACGTGGGAACGGTGGCCTTGGTCATGCGCATGCTGAAACTTCCAGACGGGAGGGTCAGGATTCTGGCCCAAGGCTTGGTCCGGGCTAGAGTAGAGGCTCTTGAAGAAGACAAGCCACATTATTCAGCCAAGATTAAAGTCCTCCATGACATCGAAAAAGCGGAAAAGGCCATCGAGGTCGAGGCTCTGATCCGCAACGTGCGCAACGGATTGCACAAGGCTTCCCCTTTGGGTAAGAACATTCCCCCCGAGATTCTCATCATTGCCACCAATGTCGAAGAGCCTGGTCGACTGGCGGACCTCACAGCGGCAAACCTGGAGTTAAAGGTTAGCGAAGCTCAGAAGATTCTTGAATATGAAGATCCTGTCATCAGGTTGAAAAAGATCTACGAGCTGTTGACAAAAGAGCTCGAGCTTCTGGATGTCCAATCCAAGATAAGCTCCGAAGCCAAGGGCGAGATGGAGAAGCTTCAAAAGCAGTATTTTTTAAGGCAGCAGATGAAGGCCATTCAGAAAGAACTGGGAGAAGAGGGTGAGATCCAAGAAGAGATTAAAGGCTATACAGAAAAACTGAAGAAACTCAAAGTGGATGCTGTGGTCAAGGAGGAGCTGGAGAAACAGATCGGCCGTCTGTCCCGGATGCATCCTGAATCTGCCGAAACAGCGGTTGTCCGCAATTATCTGGATTGGATGTTTGATCTTCCCTGGAATAAAGCCACCGTCGATAATCTCAACCTTCAAAAAGCCAAACAGATCTTGGACGAGGATCACTACGGCTTGGATAAAGTGAAAGAAAGGATCATTGAGTACTTAGGCGTAAAAAAACTTTCTCGAAAACTCAAAGGTCCTATCCTCTGTTTCGTCGGGCCCCCTGGGGTTGGGAAGACCTCTCTGGGGCGTTCGATCGCCCGGGCTTTAGGCCGGAAGTTTGTGAGGATTTCTTTGGGTGGCGTCCGGGATGAGGCAGAAATCAGGGGGCATAGGCGAACCTATGTCGGTGCCATGCCGGGAAAGATCATTCAGGAACTGAGACGCTGTCGGTCCAACAATCCCGTGTTCATGATGGACGAGGTGGATAAAATAGGGGCGGATTTCAGGGGAGATCCCTCTTCAGCACTCCTGGAAGTTTTAGACCCTGAACAGAATTATGCCTTCAGGGACCATTATTTGGGAGTTCCGTTCGATCTTTCGAAGGTCATGTTTATCACCACGGCCAACCTTTTGGATCCTATCCAACCAGCTTTCCGCGACCGGATGGAGGTCCTTCATCTTCCGGGATATACCGAGGAAGAAAAGCTCGAGATCGGCTTCCGCCATCTGATTCCGAAGCAGATCAAAGAAAATGCCCTGAACAAAAAACTGATCGCCTTCTCCAAAGGGGCGATCAAAAAAATCATATCTCTTTACACCCGAGAGGCAGGTGTACGCAACCTGGAGAGAGAAATCGCTTCGGTCTGTCGCAAGGTTGCTCGTCGTGTTGCCGAGGGAACAAAGAAACTGACCAGAGTGACATCGTTGAGCATTGAAGGGTACCTTGGTCCGGCGAAAATTTTCAGAGATCAACTCCTTCAGAAAGACCTAGTAGGCGTAGCCACGGGAGTCGCATGGACAGCCACTGGTGGGGAAATCCTTTTTGTCGAGGCCTCAAGGATGAAAGGCAAAGGGGCCCTATCCTTGACTGGGTCTCTGGGTGATGTGATGAAGGAATCGGCTCAAGCGGGGTTAAGCTATGCCCGGGCCCATGCTCGGGAACTCGGTATTGACAGCCGCATTTTTTCTCAAAATGATTTCCACGTCCACATCCCCGAGGGAGCCATTCCCAAAGATGGGCCTTCGGCTGGGGTGACGATTGCCACGTCTGTGATCTCGGTCTGTACAGGGAGAAAGGTCAAAGGGGATGTCGCCATGACCGGCGAAATTACCCTCCGGGGGAATGTGCTTCCCGTGGGAGGTATTAAAGAAAAGGTCTTGGCGGCCCAGCGGGCAGGATTAAAGAAAATCATCCTGCCGCTCCCGAACAAAAAAGACTTGATCGACATCCCAACAAAAATCAAGAACGATATGGAATTCATTTTTGTAGAAAAAATAAAAGATGTTTTTGACCGAGCCATGGTCAAGAAGAGAAAGCCAAAGAAAACCGTTAAGAAGTAATCCGTTCCTCTCTGTCATCCCTGAAAATTATTTGGAACGATATTTTTATCTTTATAGGTTCCCGCATCCGAGGATACAGGCTGCAGCAGGAAC
>CAYGBF010000430.1:0-5020 GCA_964348035.1 uncultured Eubacteriales bacterium
TGGGGTTTTGTTCAAGAGGGTATGAAGTATTACAAATGAATACCTCTTCAGGACTTCCCTTCCTTTCTCATCACGAAATAACAGCGATATAACTCAACCTCTAAAAGAAATCTCCTGCCGATTATTCTCTCTTAAATTTATTCAAGAAGGCAAACTCAGTGAATGATTTTCTCGCCGGCCTCTGTTTCTCCCAGGCTACTTGTTTTTCTGACAGAACGGGGTTCAGTCTGTCCGCATGCTTGCCGACGATGATCAGGGTAATCACTTTGTACTCCTCTGGTATCCCGAGGATCTCCCTCGTCTTTCTCGGGCTGAATCCAGCTATGGGGTGGGCGACGAGTCCTAATTCTGTGGCCCTAAGGATAAGAAAAGCTGCGGCCAGACCACAGTCGAACTGATGATACTCCCTGTCCTTGATGAGACAGTCATCTTCCTGCCGACTGAACACAGCGACGATCATCGATGCCGCATGGGCCCATTCATTTCCTCTGGAAAGAGCCTCGTGCATGTTCTTTAGAGCTTCAGGATCGTGGACGAAGACAAACCGGGTGGGTTGATTGTTGAAACAGGAAGGTGCCAGCTGCGCATTCCGGGCTAAGTCTCGGATGAGCTCTTCTGTGATTTCTACAGAATCTAAGGACCGGTAGGCTCTTCTCTCTTGAATGGCTTGAACAACATCCATCGGAAACCTCCTTAATTATCCTCTTCTCAATTCTTCCAAGAAATCAATGATTCTTTTTATCAGGAAGATGAAGAATTTTTTATCCGTCTTCCAAAAAGATTTATTTTTCTCTGCCTGACAATTCCGGGCAAAATTTCTTCCCCTCGATCGTTTCTCAGTCCAAGAACATCATGAGGACACTGGACAATACAGGCCCCACAACCCACACACCGTGATGCCCCGGGCATCGCGACTTTATCCTTTTTCTCGTCCCGCTTAAAACAATTCCTGGGACAAACCTCTTCACAAGTGCCCGCTCCCTGACATTTTTTGAGATCAACGGCCACGCGAAAGGAACTTTCCTCGCTGTACGGACTTTTGAAAAAAGGACTGGTTCCCTTCAATTCCAGACTGAGCAGGACCACAATCCCTAAGGAAAGAAATCCCCAGCGGACAATAAAATTCCAATCGAATCGGGTAAAATAAAGGCTGTACCCGTAAAGAATAAGCAGGACCATTCCCCAAAGGATCATCTGGAATCCACCCAGTCCAAAAGTCAGATGAATGAATCCTATTCGTTTCCCCTCTGAACGGAGGAGGGAACTGTAGGCCGGAAAAGAGATAAAAATCAACATCCCTAATGCCCATACCAGAGCAACAGCAGGAATGAGCCCTCCACGCCAGAAGAAAAAGAGAGCCAGAGTCACGATGAGAGAGACTGGAAAAGCCCAGGCCACACCCATCTCTAACCGTTGGTGAAAGGGAAATGTCACCCGTCTCATCTTTGAGTTTTTTTTCATCCCGGACTCGAGGAAGAGAGGAATATCCTTGGCGTAAACAGGACCCCAGACGACCTGCCAATCGGTTTTTTCCGTGACGACTTTGGCTTCGATGCCGGCAGCGGCCAATTGGGGTAGAATGACGATCTTACTCTCAACAAGTTTCTCGATACCACTCGTCTTGATCACGGAAATGACATCATGATTAGTGAAGTGCCCTCCCGCAGAGGCACACCAGACATTGATGCCCCGGCTGTTGGCGATGAGCAGGTAGGCGTCTGTTCCTCGAAGCGCCCTCTTCAGCCTCTGAACGGTCAGATGATAATTGCCAGTGAGAAGAACAGGAGAATCTTTCCCTGGCTTTCCTATTTCCACTATACCCGTTTTACATGGAAATGGCAGAAGCCTCAGAAGTGTTTCCACAAAAACAGAGAACAAATATCTTAAACTTCTCATCATGCTTTATTTACCGGTTTTCTGGCTGCCAACTCAAGAAAATTTCCCCGTTTATTCAACCTCTGTGAGACTATGTTTAAGCCTGAATCTCTGACTCTTTCGGGGAAGTGATTTAGAGCCTTTGTCTTTGATCCTGTAAGCAGAAAAACAACGATAGACAAAAAGAACCTGATGACATTATTAGTGAATTTTCTTATTACATTCCTCGACTGTACTTCATCTGCCACAAGCAGAAGGCCTCCTGGCTTCATTATCCTTTCAATCTCATTCAGGGTGAACTGAATTTCATCCTCGCTCAGCTCCGAAAAACACAGCCCGCTCGTGACAACATCGTAATTTTCTTCTTTCTCATTCCCCAATTCAGCCACTCCCATTTCGAGAAATTCCACGGACTGGGAAAGGCCGGCTTTATCCGCCTTGAGCCGGGCCGTCTCCAACATTCGCACATTGACATCAAACCCCTTGACTCGAGCTTCTTTTTCTGCAGCTCGGAAACTCAAAGCCCCAGTCCCGCATCCGATATCCAGGACTCGATCTCCCTTTTTTATGTAGCCGCACAAGCGGTCATAGGCCTTTTCGACTTTACCTCGCGTAATCAGGTGGATTCCCCAATCATAGCTTCTGGGCATGAGTTCAAGGATTTTCATCAGGATATAGGTGCTCATCGGATATGGCTCAAAAGACTCCTAAGTCATTTATAAACAACAAGAAAACTTCTGTCAACGAAAAAAGGAAGATGGAAAATCATGATGATGGGTTCTCATTTTCTATGACTCATTCAGAGTGATAATTCCCATTATTTTATGGTAAAATACAATGGAGCTTTTGGGGTGGGATATAGGCATCCGATTTTCTAAAAGCATCAAAAAAATCCAATATGTCTTTATAGGGAGGAAGGGAGATGAAATACCGGAGAAGAAACACACTTCCCTTTTTTATTATCATATTCTCTGTCATATTTTGTTTAGTCCAAGGCAGGGATAAGGCTTCTCTCGAAAAGCCTCAAACAGCGCCTCTTGATCAAAAGCTGCCCCTCGATCCCAAGCTGACATTTGGCGTGCTCGATAATGGCTTCCGCTTCTACGTAAGGGAAAACAAGCGACCAGAAAACCGGGCAGAACTGCACCTTGTCGTCAACGCCGGATCAGTGTTGGAAGATGATGACCAACAGGGTTTGGCCCATTTCGTGGAGCACATGGCCTTCAACGGAACCAAAAACTTCCAAAAACACAAACTTATCAAGTTTATGGAATCTATCGGTATGAGGTTTGGACCCGGGTTGAATGCCAGGACCAGTTTTGATGAAACCATTTACATGCTGCGCATACCAACAGAGTCCTCTGAAATCATGCACACTGCCTTCCAGATTCTTGAGGACTGGTCGCACGGGCTCTCCTTCGATCACGAAGAGATAGATAAAGAGCGAGGTGTTATCATCGAAGAGTGGCGGCTGGGACGAGGAGCCTGGGCGAGGATGCGGGACAAACAATTCCCGATCCTTTTTCAGGGATCTCGGTATGCCGAACGACTGCCCATCGGGAAGAAAGGTATCATCGAAAGCTTCGAATATGAAACACTCAAACGGTTTTATCGAGATTGGTACCGACCAGATATGATGGCCGTCATCGCTGTCGGAGACTTCGACAAGGATAAAGTGGAAGCTCTGATCAAGAAACATTTCAGTTCCCTCCCTAAGGTTTCAAATCCTCGCTCGCGCGTCACATACCAAGTGCCTGACCACGAAGAGACACTCTATGCCATGGCTACTGATAAGGAAGCCACGGGCACTAATGTGGCCGTTTACCACAAACTGCCTCTTCGAGAAATGAACACAGTCGGAGCCTATAGGCAGCTCATCGCCGAACGTATGTATAACAACATGCTCAATCAGAGGTTTTCCGAACTCGCCCAAAAAGAAGATCCTCCGTTTCTAAGCGGTTTCTCGGGTAAAGGACTGTTCATCAGGTCCAAAGAGGTTTATATGCTCGGAGCAAGAGTCAAGGATGAGGGAATCAAGCAGGGCTTAGAAGCCCTTTTCATAGAAGCAGAGAGAGTGTCTCGTCATGGTTTTGTCTCTACCGAAATGGAGCGGCAAAAGCGTCAGATCATGCGCTCGATCGAGCGTTCTTATACCGAAAGAGACAAGAGAAACTCCAACATCTTCGTCTCAGAATACATCCGTAACTTTCTCCAGCGTGAACCAATCCCAGGCATTGAGTATGAGTTCGAGCTCCACAAGCGTTTTGCCCCAGAAATCACAATAGAAGAGATAAACCAGATCGGCAAAGATTGGATTTCTGACCGCAACCGGGTTGTCCTCGTGAACGCCCCGGAAAAAGAAGGGCTTAAGATTCCTTCTGAGAAAGAACTCTCTGGTTTACTCGAATCTATAGATGAGAAAGAAATCACTCCTTACGAGGATACGGTCAGCGAATTGCCCCTCATGGCCGAGCCTCCTCAACCAGGAAAAATCGCTGAGCTGAAGTCTGTAGATGAGTTTGGGATCACGGAATGGAGACTCTCCAACGGAGTGAAAGTCGTCCTCAAGCCGACAGATTTTAAGGAAGACGAAATCCTGTTCCGAGCCTTTAGTCCAGGGGGAACATCGCTGGCCAGTGACAAAGATTTTATTCCAGCGAGAACAACAAACCAGGTGATACCCGCTGGAGGACTGGGGGATTTCAGGGCCATAGATCTTCAAAAAAAATTGGCTGGTAAAGTCGCCAGAGTAAGGCCATCCATCTCTGGTCTCGAAGAAAGCCTCTCCGGGAATGCATCCCCCAAAGACCTAGAGACCCTGTTTCAGCTCATTCATCTGACCTTCACAGCGCCCCGAGCCGATGAGACGATGTACGGTGTTGTCAAAAACCGGTGGAAAGCCGCCTTGAAAAACCGTAACGCCAGCCCCAGGTTTGTATTCTCTGATACACTCCAGAAGATCATGACCCAAAACCACTTTCGAGCCCGTCCCCTTACGGTGGAGATGATTGATGAAATGGACCTCGAAAAATCATTGGCCTTTTACAAGGATCGTTTTGCCGACGCTAGCGATTTCACGTTCATTTTTGTCGGCAACATAGACTTGGAAGCAATGAGGACTTTGGTGAATCGTTATCTCAGCTCT
>CAYGBF010000431.1:0-3072 GCA_964348035.1 uncultured Eubacteriales bacterium
GGTGTCAATCCGGCCAAGAAACCTGCTGCCATCATGAAAAAGACAGTGATTACAGATGCAAGTATTGAATTCTCTGGTGAAAAAAGCATCATGAGCTGAACGTTCTGGCTTCTCAAGGACTCGACAAGAGTGGAAAGGCCAGCATTCAAACCCCATCCCAACCCGAATCCTATCACCCCCCCCAAAAATACGATTACCAGAGCCTCTATGAATAACTGCTGGAAGATATGCCTCTTGAGCGCTCCGATAGCTCTGCGGATGCCTATTTCACGCGTACGCTGGGTCACGATGAAGAACATGATGTTCGTCACGCCAACAGAGCCGATCATCAGAGTGATCACCCCCACCCCACCCAAGAACAATTGAAGTCCCAGCACGATGTATTCCAGAAAATCCATGCCTTCAAGCATGCTCCAGATGGTCAAAGCATCTTCGTCATCCTTCTCAAATCTGTGACGCCTCGCCAGAGTCCTCCGAAGCTCCGCCTCGGTTTCCTCGTAACCATCCCTCCGAACGGGTGAGACGAGTATTCGAGACAGGTATTTCTCCCCGCTAAAATCCTTCAAGGCCGCGGTAAACGGAATCAACAGCTTTTCGTCATCGTACGAGGTGTTCATAGACAGCTGAAGCCCCTTGGGTTCGGCCGCCCCTACCACCAGGTAGCGAAGGTTGTTGATGTTGACGAACTCTCCAGTGACATCATCCGTGCGATTCCCGAACAGACGTTCCTGAATCGTCGATCCCAGGAAACAGACCCTCTGACTGTTCTTGACGTCTCCATGATTTATAAACCGGCCTCTGGCCACCTCAAAATTTCGCATCTTTAGAGTGCCCGGAACAACGCCCAGCGTGTGGACAGCCCGGCTTTCGCTGCCGTATTTCACCACAGGAAACCGGCAGTCATATTCCGGCAGGGCATCTTCCACCTCATGGGGAAAAGTCTTGAGGGCTTCGACGTCCCTTTCCGTGAGCCGGATTCTTCTCGCTTCCCGATAAGATCCTCTCTCTGTTTTCACCCGCCCTGGAACGACGAATATCGTCTTCTCGCCCATCTTCCCGAATTCACGGTCGAAAAATCCCCTAAAACCGGTGCCGAATCCGATGAGCAGGATGGTCGCCGCCACCCCCCAAAAAATACCGAACATGGTGAGAAAACTCCGGCTCTTGCTGCTGCGCATCTCCAGAAAAGCTTCTCCGACGAGTTCTCCCATCAGTGTTCGGCTGGTCCAAAGAGGCTTCGGGATCTTCTTGCCCACAGTGGTTTCACCGCGTTCGTACCGCAGGGCTTCAACAGGCTGCAAATTAGCAGCGTTTTTTGCTGGCACGTACCCGGAGATGACTCCAGTCAGGATCATCACCAGTACGACAATAAGCGAAAGTTCCAGAGAATTCTGGGGAAGCGGGATGTACGGCGGTAAAGGCAGGAGGTTGATCGCTCCCAGCAGGGCCGACCCAATAAGAATCCCCGCACCCCCGCCCAACAGGGTGATGAACAGCGATTCGGCCAAAAACTGGAGACGAATGTCCCGTTTCTTGGCTCCGACGGCTTTCCGGACGCCTATCTCACGGGTGCGTTCTTTGACCGAGATAAACATGATGTTCATCACCCCTACCCCGCCGATAAAAAGGGTGATGACGCCGATAAGGCCCAGGAGGATGTTCAATCCAAGCGAGAGAAGGTTGAACATCTTCTCGTAGAAGGCAAATTCAAAAATCATCAAGGCCTCTTTGTCCTCCGGATCGAAGTTGTGCCGTTCGGCCATGACATTCCGTACTTCAGTGACCACGTCCCCAGACTTCTGTGCCTCCTTAGGAGTGACAAAAATAATATCAATACTCTTTCCGTCGCCCCACAACTGCTGGAACGTGCTGAGCGGAATCAGGATCTGATCGTCATGCCGGGCGTTAATCGTAGATGTCTGTAATTTCTTATGGGCGGCCAAACCTACTATCTGAAAAGTCACGCCGTTAATCTTAATCTTCTGGCCTACCAGGTCCGCCTCTTCCCTAAAAAGCTGCTCCTTGATATTATTCCCCACGAACGCAAAACGCCGGCGGTCCTTAACGTCATCATCAGTGATGAACCGTCCTTTGGCCACTTCCCAGTTGTTCATCTTTTTCGCCGCGGGCAGGATACCGCGGACATTATACTCCCGGGATTCTGCTTCAACCTTCACATGGTACCATCGCATCACCTGCGGGTTGACCTCGGCTGCGGAAGGACACTGGATTTTTATGGCCTCGATATCATCGATCTCCGGGACAATCGGTCTTCCGGTTTTATAGCCGCCGACTCCAATAGAGGTATGACCTGGAATAAAAACAACCAGGTCCTCCCCGATCTTGCTCATGCCTTCCCACATCAAGTCGCGAAACCCGAATCCCCAACCCAGCAGAATCATGATGGCCATAATCCCCCAGATGATACCGAAAAGAGTGAGGAAACTTCGAAGCCGGTTCGCCTTCAGATCTTCGAAGGCTTGTCTTATGACTTCAGAGAAACGCACGATGACATCCTTGATATGCGGCTAACCATCCCTGCGAGATGGAGACTGATAGCTCCTGAAGCAACATCACCTGGGAAGAACCACAACCTGGCCTTCATCAAGACCCGACAATACCTCGGTTTTAAGGCCATCGGTGATCCCTTTGGTGATTTCTATCTTCCGGACGCCTTCCGGGACGGAGACATCCTGGATGTTGACATAGGTCTTCTCATCCTCGTATATTATGGCCCCTTCCGGGATGACCAGGACATCTTCATGCTCCTCCAGGATGAGTTCGGCATCCGCTGACATCCCCACCCGGAGCCTGTCTTCCGGATCCTCGATTGTCGCCTTGATCTGGAAGTTGATGATCTCCTCTTCCTCACGGCCCAGAGGACTGATGTGGGTTAATTCGGCTGCAAAAGGCTCATCCGGATAGGATTCGACATAGATCCTGGCCGGAAGCCCCAGATGCACCTTCCCGATATCGGCCTCATCGACGTCTCCTCTGAAATGTTTCTCAGAAACGTCGGCGATCGTCATGACCACTGTTCCTCCGTAGGCCGAAGAGATGGGGATAACCGCA
>CAYGBF010000432.1:0-5954 GCA_964348035.1 uncultured Eubacteriales bacterium
GCTGGTAGAGGCCGGAGAGCTTGAACTGCCATCTGGAATTGGGCCAAACCTTTTCTACGCCGGAACCACTGCTTTCCACGGCCACGACTCCGCCGTCGAAGTATTCCTCGTTGTTTGGCCCGACTTCTACCTCGTCGGCTATCATTTCATAGTCGATAAGTCCGAGGTATTCTCCCTTGTAGTGCCTTATCCAGTCAGACCAGGTGAAAGATCCGTTCAGCATCCATTTGTTGGACAGCCTCTTGCTGACAACCAGCTGTCCTGCCAGGTAACGGTCAAAGGCTTTGTCGTGATTTGTCATGTACTGGTAAGGAAAGAATTCATGGCGGCCGTAGTAGTCGTAACCCGTGGTCTCGTCCTGACCGGCTACATAATAGTTATCCTCGGTCTCGAGTGTTCCGTCGATATCCATTTTCCTGATCCAATTCTGATGATGTCTTCTCTTGTAGAAAAACTCGACTCGAGTGGCGAGGTCCGGAATAAGTTCTTTCTCGTAAGAGAGAGTGAGTTCATCAAGGAGAGGGGAATTGTAATCTGGATCAAACTGGTTCAAGGCTTTGACAGATGTCGGGTCATTAGGATCGACGTTGTCGTACCACAGCCAGAAATCAGGATCGTTGCGATCTCTCAACTCCCCTGTATCCCAATCATATCCATACAGTTCATCAGAAGTAATTCGGCCGTCACCGTTGAGGTCCTGCCAGAGCAGATCGATTTCGGGCGCGGCCAAGGGGTTGATGAAATCGGCGATGTTGTTTCCGGATTGAGACCCGTATCGGGCGACCGCCAGTTTGATGACATCCTTCCCGTTGCCGAACAGGTCGTAAGTCAAACTGAGTCTTGGGGAAATGACATTCCAGGCGATCCCGGGATCAAACTCATCCAGGCTCACTGCAGGCAAGAGCTCAGGAACCAGAACGTTGGCCGGGATCTCGACATCTTTTACTTTCGATAGTTCCCGGTCATACCTGACTCCGAGGTTCAGGGTGAAGCGGCCGAAGGTGATCGTGTCCTGGAGATAGGCAGAAAACCGGTTGTAGTAAAAGTTGACGATGTCATCTCTGACCAGCCATGCTTCCACCCATTTTCCAGCGGGTAGAGTCTCATCGGGTCCAAAGTCAGCAACCACGACATCGCTTTCAAACGCCCATTGGGAATAGGTTGTGGAACTCACATAATCGACTCCGAACTTGAATTCATGCTCAGCACCCAGGAGATTCTCGGCGAAATAGATGCCGTTGAGGTTAAGGTTTTTCTGGTCTCTGTTGGTATCAAGCAAGGCTGTGTTCCCGGTCACGTAGAAGGTCGGGACGTACTGCCAGGTCATGTAATCACCCGAGCCGTCAGAGGTATGCGGATTGATAGGGTTTAGAGCGAATCCTCCGTCGGTGTAGATGAATTTGGCGTTGAGCAGCAGGTTGCCGAAGATCTGGTCCACCTCTCCTTTCCAGAGATAGCCGGGTCCCGTCTGGTTCCACATCGTCTCAGGACCCTGGAGAGTGGCAACGAACCAGGGCCTGTTCCACTTTTGCTTGTTGTCATACTCGACAAATAAATTGGCCCGCGTGGTGGGCGTGAGCTGAAAATCCAACCGGCCGTAACCGGAGGCCAGCCAGGTCTTGTCCGATGTTCCAGCCAGAGTTAAACCGTCGATATCCTGGATTCCCCATGAAGCGTAGAACCAGGCTTTATCTCTGATGATCGGCCCACCGAAATTGGCACCGTAGAGATAAAGGCGGTTGATCCCGGCTGCCGTGTAACCGATGTCCTTAAGTTCTTCTGAGACGTTGTCTGACTGCCAGGCATTCCTTTCCACATCGAGATAAAACGTGCCCGAGTACCTGTTTCCACCCCGTTTGGTGACCAGGTTGATCTGGACGCCGCCTGTCTGAGATTTGACGTCGTTGTTTCCGTAGTTGACCTGAACCTGCTCGTAGCTGGCCAGGTTAAGGTACGAAGGCGCCGCCCCTAGGGCAGAATTATCCGTGATGTTCGCACCGTCGACACTCCAGGTGCTGTCATCCTGATCAGAACCATGTCCGTAATAATTCGACTGTTGTCCGGCTTCGTTACCTCCGACATCGGACTTATCCACCAGCATACCAGGGATGACATCCATCATCACCCAAGGGTTCCTGGCTGTCGGAAGCTGCATGAGCATTTCTTGAGTGACGTTCACTCCGACTTCGGCTCGCTTGGTGTCGATGACTGGTGCTTCTCCGATGACTGTGATTTCCTCCGAGATTTCGGCCATCTCCATCGTGATGTTCAGGATGACGTCTTTACCGAAAGACACGGCCAGCTGTTCTCTTGTTATGGTCCTGAAGCCAGGAAGTTGGATCTTGAGGGTGTAATCGTTAGCCACGGGGAGCTTCAAGAATCGGAAATGTCCTCCTTCTGAAGTGATGTCGGTCATCGTCGCAATCTTTGATCCGGTTAGAGTCACCGTCACACCAGGAAGAGGTGCTCCATCTGTATCCTTCACGGTTCCTTTGATAGAGCCAAACTCCTGAGCGGCAGCGAAATCCCATGACATGAAGAGAAGCAGCAATAAAACAAAGACTAAGAGCAAAGCTTTCTTCAATTTTTCCTCCTTACGAAAAATCGTTTTTTCCTTGAGCCATTGATGTTCACTTTTCTTTATGACTCACTTGTTTTTTTTCTTTTCTCCATTCACACCTCCTCTCTTTTTTTTTCTTTTTTTTCTTCTTTTACGATTGTCTTTCGGCTCGAACACCTGTAATAAATCGGGTTTAATACTCCTCCAGATGAACATGAACATCGCCTTTTATTTAGCAAAATGCATGCCAATTATGATCCGACGGGATTTTCCCAGGGAAGAAGAGGGGTCAGAGAACAGATTTGTCTAATTTTTAGACGTTTCTCGGCTTATAAACAGAGGGTTTTGTAGATAAGTAATTGAAAATGTTATAATTAGATTATTTATGAGGCATTTTTGTCTAAAATTCATGCATTAAACAGACAAGCAATTCGATCAATCCGTTACACGCATGTCAGCTTTTAGCCTCGGCGATCAACTCGAGGAGCTGCCTCTGATCATCACCACTCAATCGGGAAAAGTATTTCTCCCGGCAGCGGTTGAGGTACTCGAGGGCCCTTTCTCTCTGTCCTAAACGCACCAACGTAATACCCAGGTTGATGTAGGCGTTGGTAAAGTCGGGCTTGGCTTCGATGGCTTTCTTCCAGTGAGCAACGGCCAGGTCATTCCTATTGGCGAACCTGTAGGCAACGGCGAGCCCGTTGTGAGCGGAAGCCAGGTTTGGGTCGGCCTCGATGGCTCTCCTGTAGAATTCGAGGGCCTGGTTGTAGTCCTTCTCATTCCTCTCTGCCCTGAATTTCGAAAGATGGAGCGTCCCCAAACTGCTCAGAGCCAAGGCATTTTGACTTTCTATCGCCAGAGCCTTATCCAAGGATTCCCGGGCTTTTTCGAAGTCACCTTTGTTGTAATAGGACAGGCCAAGATGAGTCCAAACCTCGCTGTCAGCCTCGTTTTTCTCGATGATTCGTAAAAAAAGACCGATGGCCTGGTTATACTCCCCTCCTCTTGCCAATAAAATCCCCAGACGAGTCCTCACCTTCGGACTATCGGATTCTTCCATCAGAACATCGTTTTGGACGAGTGGATCAAGCAGCTCGACAGCCTTCAGGCGGTTTCCTCTCTCCAGTTCTGCCTCGGCCAGATTCAGGTTGAGCATGACATTCGATGGTTCAATTTCTAAGGCCTTGTCATAATAAAAGGCAGCCTTGTCGATCTCCCCCTTTCCTTTGTATATCAAAGCCAGGATGCTGTGGGCCTGGGCAACGTCGGGATATCCGTCGACAATAGCGAGGCTCAGCCTTTCGGCCTCCTGAACCTTGCCTGTCTCAAGATAAAGAAGAGCCAAGTTGACCCGAAACCTCTTTTTCCCCGGAAACTGTTGGACGGCTTTTTCCAGAATCTCAGTCGCCTTATCCATATCCCCCTGCTCTTTGTACATAATGCAGAGGCTATCGTAAAACGGGGGTATCCTTACCCCTTTTTCCGACTCCAAGAGAGCGGGCAGCCTCTTCTCTGCGTCCTCTATATTTCCCTTGTCCAAGAGCTTCTTGACAGCAAGGATCTCATTCAACAGATCGATCTCATCCTTCGGGTCTAATTCTTTCTTCGCTTCTCCGGAAAAAGGGGAGATGTAACCCAGAGATTCCAACCTCTCTCTATCCGCTTCCGTTAGCGTTCTTCGGGCTGAGCCTCCTGAGTTTGAATTGTTTTGAACATACTGGCTTAATCTTCCATCGATCTTTTTTGCCAGAGATTTTTTCTCTCCGAAAAGATTCCTCTTCTCCTCTGGATCGCTCGTTAAATCATACAACTCAGGAGTCGGGAGCGAGATGTATTTATGATCGCCCAGAATCATTCCTGTTAACGGAGCCCAACCCATATCCTCCTTCCCGTACAGGCTTTCCACATAAATCTGAGTATCATGGTTTTCTTTCTCTCCAAACAGAGGCGGGGCAAGACTTTTTCCCTGGATATTCCGGGGCACATCTAATCCATAAAGCTCGAGGACGGTCGGCATGATGTCTGTCAATCTGACCCTTTGGGAGATCACTCGCCTCTCCTCTCTAAAAATTGAAGGATTGGAGATAATCAGCGGAACTTTGAGACTTTCCTCGTAGCAGAAAATTCCGTGTCCGAATTCTCTATGCTCTCCGAAGGCCTCTCCATGATCCCCGGCAACGATGATCAACGTTTTATTGAGAATTCCTTTGGACCTCAGGTCTTCGATGATGCGGCCGACAAACCCGTCTGTATAGGCGATTTCACCATCATAGTAATCGTCACTGAACCTGGATTTATATTCGGGAGGAGGGTCGTAGGGGCTGTGCGGGTCGTAGAAGTGAACCCAGGAAAAAAATTTTTGGGCATGGTTGTTTTCAAACCAGTTCTTAAACTTGGCATAGGCTTTATCTGCACTTATTTCAGTTCTGATGTTGTTGGCAGCTGTGTTGAAGTCGAGAGAGTCGTCATAGACATCAAACCCTTGACTCATCCCGAATTTCGAATGGAGGGTGAAAGAGGCAATGACGGCAAAAGTCCTGTAGCCTAAGGCCAGCATTGTTTCAGCAAGGGTGGTTTCTTCTTGTCTTAAGACATAGGTGCCGTTGTTCCGGACTCCATGAGCGATCGGCTCTCTGCCAGTAAAAAGAGTCGCGTGCGAGGGAAGGGTCAGCGGGACAGAGGCGTAGCAGTTTTTGAACAGCACCCCCCTCTGGGCTAGGCCGTCGATACTGGGCGTCTCTGCGTTTGCGTATCCATAGGCGCCGATCCGGTCCGCCCGGGTTGTGTCCAGAGTTATGAAGAGGAGATTATAATCGGTTTCTTCTGGAAGCTTGAAGTTTTTCGCCTTTTTTTTGCAACTGGTGACAGTAAAAAGAACGATGATAAAGAAGGCCATGAAAACAAAAGTGAAATACTGACCCTTTTTCATCATCATAAATTCTTCAAGTCCGAGAATGAATAAATCTGTTTGTCATCTTGTATTCTATCAAAAAAAAAGGGAGGCCTGGAAGAGCCCCCCTTTTCCGATCGAGTTTTACTAGCCCTTAAAACTCGATCTTAGCTCCGAGTTGGAAAATGCGAGGAGGTACGATTGTTCGCGGCTCTTGAAATTCATAACTCGTCCTGTTGGAGATGGTCCGAACCACGGTCACAGCGTTGTCGTTGAAAACGTTGAACGCATCACCGAAGACACTCAGCCTGATGCCTTTTACCTGAAACTGCTTCTCCAACCTCAAATCCAGGTTGGTTAAGGTCGGATATCTTTGACTTCCCAGCGGTTCGGCAAAGTTCACCACATCGGTCCACAGGTTGAGGCCGAGTCCAGCGCTGGAGACTCTTCTCGTGTATCGGCGGCCGCTCATCACCGAAAAATACCCTGATAGATTGATGCCCA
>CAYGBF010000433.1:0-1902 GCA_964348035.1 uncultured Eubacteriales bacterium
AACAACCATGGAAGGAAGGTCAGCCATGAAGAAAGCAACTTTCACCATCTTTCTATCCTGTCTTTTTCTCGCTTCGTCCCTTATCGCCCAAGAACCGTATAAACTTCCCCCCAAGGAGGTAGCGGATATCATCAATGCCCCTCCCCCTCCGCGCGTCTCAGTCGACCCGACAGGAGAGCGCATGCTCCTTGCCGGTTACGAATCCATGCCCTCGATTGAATACATGTCTCAGCCTCTCCTTCGTTTGGCCGGGATGAGGATCCTACCAAAATACAATGCCCGCCAAGTGACAAGGTTCTACACATCCATCGCCATCAAAAAGATAAAGGATAGATCCACGGTTGAAATCGATCTGCCTGAGGACGCAAAACTGAGCTTCCCTTCCTGGTCTTATGATGGACGATGGATAGCTTTTCTCCGCTATACAGACACAGGAGTCGAACTCTGGATTGCCAACCCTGAAACCGGAAAATCAATGTCTCTCACAGGCCCCATAATCAACGCCGCACTCGGATCGGGATTCACCTGGTATCCTGACAGCCGCTACCTTCTCATCCGCACCATCTTGATAAGCCGCCCGGCTCCTCCTAAAAAACCAGAAATTCCCAAAGGTCCGAATATCCAAGAGACATCAGGAAAAACCTCAAAAGTGCGCACCTACCAAGATCTCCTGGGCACCCCGCACGAAGAAGCTCTGTTCGATTACTACGCCACTTCACAGTTGATGCTGATCAACGTTTCCTCGGGCGAATCCAAGAAAATCGGGTCTCCTGGAATCTACAGTTATGCCGATCCCTCACCCGATGGCGAATACATTCTAGTCAACAGGATTAAGAAACCCTATTCCTATTTCGTACCCTATTACAGGTTTACCCGCTCTATTGAGGTTTGGAACCGGGAGGGCGAACTGGTCCATCTCCTGGCCGACCTACCCTTGGCCGATGACGTACCGATAAGAGGTGTACCTGTCGGCGTGAGATCTGTCGGTTGGCGCTCTCTCCAACCCGCCGCACTTGTATGGGCTGAAGCTCTGGATGGAGGAGATCCCGAGAAAGACGTTCCCCACCGAGATAAGCTGATGACTCTTTCGGCGCCGTTTAAAGATCAGCCGAAAGAAATCATGAAGATTCAACATCGATACGGAGGTATTTCATGGCTAAAACCCACGGGAAATGCCTTGGTCACTGAACGCGACTGGAAGAGGCGATGGCGGACCACCTATCTTGTTGATGTGGATGATGCGAGTAAACCACCAAAAACATTTTTCGACCTCAGTAGCCAAGACCGCTACAAAGACCCAGGCGCCCCTGTGCGCACGACCACCAGCTCCGGAGAATCCATCCTGCTCCAGGACAATGACTGGATCTATCTCTCCGGAAGAGGAGCCTCGCCACAGGGCGATCGGCCCTTCCTCACCAAGATGAATATCAAGACCATGGCAAAAGTACGGCTCTTCCAATGCGGAGAGAATTCATACGAGAGATTCGTCGATTTCTTCGGGGAATCCAGGGAAAAAATCATAACCAGCTACGAATCAAAATCCGAGCCTCCTAATTATTACCTCTATGATCTAAAATCAAAAGAGCGGAAGCCCCTCACGGAATATAAAGATCCAGCGCCCCAGCTGACAGGGATAAAAAAACAGCTTATTAAATACAAACGGGATGACGGAGTCGATCTCTCGGGAATTCTGTACCTGCCTCCAGATTACAGGGAAGGAGAGAGACGTCCGCTTATCGTCTGGGCCTACCCAAGGGAATACAGCGATCCAAGAATAGCCGGACAGGTAAGAGCCTCACCAAACAGGTTTACCTTTTTCAGGGGGACATCACAACTCTTCTTCCTTATTCAAGGATATGTGATACTTGATGGAGCCCAGATGCCGATTATCGGCGACCCAAA
>CAYGBF010000434.1:0-5883 GCA_964348035.1 uncultured Eubacteriales bacterium
TTCTCTGTTGTTGACAGTCATGTTCTTGGTCATGTTTCCCGGGATGATCACGGGCTCATCGACAACAGCTGTTTTGAGCACCGGTGCGCTGGTGGCTCCGGTGCTTATCAAGCTTGGCCTCTCCAAGGTGAAAACGGCCGCCCTGATCGCCATGGGAGGCATCTTGGGCATGATCGCTCCGCCGGTGAACATCTTGGTGATGATCATGGGAGGAGGAGTGGATATGCCCTACGTGGGACTGACCATCCCCCTCCTCATCATCGTAGTGCCTCTTGCTGTTGTGATTTCCCTTTGGCTTGGCTACAGAGACATCCGGATCATCGATTACGACGAGATGATCGAAATCTTGCCTGAATCCTTTTCTCGAACCTACGGGCTTCGTCTGTATCTTCCTTTGATCATCGTGCTCATCTTGATGATGGCCCAAAGCTTTCTCGTCAAAATCATGCCCGATATCGGCATTCCTGCCGTATTCCTCATCGGAAGCCTGGTCGGTTTGTTTTGTGGACGCCGCTTCAATTTTTTTCATGTCACTCAGGAGGCGATCAAGGAAGCCATGCCCATCCTCTGCATACTAGCCGGCGTCGGGATGTTTATCCAGATTATGACTCTCACCGGGGGTCGGGGCTGGATCGTCATCTCTTTCCTCTCCTTACCTCCTCTCCTTCTGTATCTTGGCATAGCAACAAGCATGCCCCTATTCGGCGCTGTCTCGGCCTTTGGTTCGGCGTCTATCCTGGGGGTGCCGTTTATTCTCACGCTAATCGAGAAGAATGCCATCATCACCTCCTCTGCCCTTTCGGCCGTGGCCGGACTCGGAGACTTGATGCCGCCTACTGCTCTGGCAGGTATCTTCGCAGCTCAGGTCGTCGGAGAATCGAATTATTTCCGGGTTCTCCGCCACTGTCTAGTCCCTGCGCTTTTCGAACTGAGCATGGGGATAGGAGTTTTGCTCCTCTCCCCGTTTTTGGATAAAATCATCTGAGACCATGATGACCGTTGTCTATCATCTGATCGTTGCCTATCTTGCTTTGAGCTTTATTATTTACCTCTTCCGGGAAAAGAAATTTTGGATCCAGGTAAGCACAGCCATCGTCCTGATCATGTTCCTCCTTCGACTTTTTTTGATTAAATAGGCCATGACATATTTTAAAAGACACATCCTCTCTGGATTCCTGCTCTTTCTCGGAGCCATCTGTCTGAGTCTCTTATCGGGCGTCCAATTCTTGAAGATGCACAAGAAGGAATCGATTTATCCCAGTGAGGAACTCTCATCGATTAAAATGTTGAGCACTTATTTTCCTGGTCTAAAGGACACGCCCGGCGATACGGATGTTTACGTATTCCAGGGACAGGAGGAGGGTGGGCATCTCTTGATCTTAGGAGGGACCCATCCCAACGAGCCGGCTGGTTTCATCACCGCAGTGCTTCTGGTGGAAAACATTAACGTCCAGAGGGGAAAGGTCATCATTGTTCCCCGAGCCAACAACAGCGGTTTCACTCATAACGACCCCCAAGAAGCAAGCCCCCAGTCTTTCGGGCTCGGCACTTCGAACGGGCCTAGGGTTTTCCGGTACGGATCACGGTTAACCAATCCAATCCACCAATGGCCGGATCCGGCCCTGTACCTAAACCCCTCTGGTCAAAAGCTTTCGGGCACTGAAATCCGGAATCTCAACCGCTGCTATCCAGGAAAAGAAAAGGGATACCTGACAGAGAAGATCGCCTTCGGGATCATCGAGCTCATCAAAAAAGAAAACATCCACCTCGGCCTCGACCTTCATGAAGCCGCTCCCGAATATCCTGTGATCAACGCCATCGTTTTTCATGAGAATAGTGCGGAATTGGCTGCCCTAGCCCAGATGGAGCTTCAGCTGGAAGGGTACGATCTCCGTCTCGAAGCCTCTCCCTCAAACCTGAGAGGATTGAGTCACCGTGAATGGGGAGATACAGCGGGCATTCAGGCCATCCTTTTGGAAACGGCGAACGCCTCACACGGAAGGTTGAAGGGTGAAACTTCCCCTTCATTGATCGTGGAGGGGAAGGATAAAAATTATGCCAGAGCCTCAAAACTCGGGCTTCTCTTCGTCCCCTACGCTGAAGAAGGGATAGCTCTCAGAGTTAGGGTAGCCCGGCATCTTGCCTCAATAAGAGCCCTCCTCAAAAGTCTCGCCGAACTCAGCCCGGAGAAGAGTCTTGACATCGACTTTCTACCTCTCCCTTCGGAGGTCGAAAGATCGGGCCTGGGAGCTTTCCTCAAGCCTCCGAAAGGGAGCTAAGTCAAGATTTTATCTATATTTAGGATTGACAAACATCCTCATCTATACTAGTATACCTAATTAATCTCTTTTCAGAAAAATGGAAATCATCATCGCCAAAAACGCAGGATTATGCTACGGCGTCAAGCGCGCCTTGAAAATCGCTCAGAAAGCTCGTCAAAAAAAGAACGGGGAGGTCATGACCCTTGGTGATCTCATCCACAATCCTATCGTCATCGCCGATTTGAGAGGCCAGGATATCCAAACCATCGAATCTCCGGAAGAACTGACGAATGAAACCGTCATTATCAGAAGCCACGGCATCTCTCCGGAAGTCTACTCGAAGCTCACCAAGAAAAAGATTGACATCATCGACGCGACCTGTCCCAATGTCAAGAAAATCCAAAAGCTGGTTGAACAAGTAGCCAAACAAAAAGAAGAAATCATCATCGTAGGCGACAAAGACCATCCAGAAATAATAGGATTAATCGGATACAGTCAGGGAAAAGGGAAAATCATCGAAAGCGTAACTCAGGCCAAGCGATTACCTCGAAGAAAGAAAAGATCCATTCTCGCTCAATCCACTCAAGATCTTTGCCTCTTCGAGAAGATCGTCGCTTCGCTCATCGAAAAAACTGAAGAACTCAGCGTCTACAACACAATCTGTCAATCCGTGAAAAAAAGGCAAGAATCCACTTCTGAACTCGCTTCTTATGTCGATGTCCTCTTCATCGTCGGAGGTAAGAACAGCTCCAACACAAACACACTCTTCAGAATCGCCAAAAGGATCCAACCTAAAACCTATCTCATCGAAGAAGCAAAACACATCACCCCTCGGATGCTCAAAGGGGCTCGAAAAATCGGTTTATCAGGAGGAGCCTCTACACCCCCCGAAGCCATTCGAGAGGCCGTTTCAAAAATCAAGGAGGGACTTACTCAACAATACCCAAGGGAGACCATGAGCCAATGACCGAAACAAAAAAACCAGAAAAAGACGAGCACATCACCTCAGAAGATTACAAAAACCTCTTGGAGCGCTATCAGTTCAACGCCAAAGAACTCACTCCGGGAAAAATCATCAAGGGAAAGGTCATCAAAATCACTCCAACCCATGTCATCGTGGATGTCGGGTTTAAATCGGAAGGCATCATTCCGATCGAAGAATTCAACCAAGGCCTTGAAGCCGGCGATATCCATCCGGGAGATGAAGTCGAAGCTGTTCTTGAAAGAGGTAACCTCAGAGAGGGATATCTCGTTCTCTCTCAGAAGAAAGCTGTCGCCCAGAAAGCATTAGTCGATCTGGAACGCGCTTATCTCCATAAAGGATGGGTGCTGGGGACCATCATCGAAAAAATCAAGACCGGCTACATGGTCAACGTCGGAATCAATGCTTTCTTACCAGACTCACATGCCGACATCAGACCTGTCAGAGAGCCAGAGAAACTCATCGGTCAAAAATTTAAGTTTAAAGTCATCAAATTTGACAAAAAAACAGAAAATGCCGTCCTGTCCCGAAAGCTGTACCTGCAGGACGAAAAGGAAAAACGGAAAAGACGGGTTTTCGAACAAATTAGCCGAGGAGAAAAAGCCAAGGGGCAAATCAAATCCCTCACGAATTTTGGCGCTTTCGTCGACTTGGGAGGGATCGAAGGACTCCTCCATATATCTGACATCTCCTGGGGAAAGGTGAATCATCCCTCAGAAGTTTTTCAAGTCGGCGATGATATTGACGTTGTCATCCTCGATTTCAACGAGAAAGAGGAAAAAATCTCCCTCGGCTACAAACAGTTAACGGCCGATCCCTGGGAAAATATTCAAGATAAGTACGTAGTCGGCCAAAAGGTCCAAGGTAAAGTCGTTAGCCTAACCGATTTCGGTGCTTTTGTCGAACTCGAAAAGGGCGTGGAAGGACTGGTTCACGTTTCCGACCTTACCTGGTCCCGGAAGCTTGTCCATCCTAAAAAAGTCCTGACTCCAGGAGAGGATGTGACCGTAACCATCCTTGATATCAAACCTACACAGAAAAGGATTTCCCTCGGCCTGAAGCAGGTCACACCGCATCCGCTCGAACTCCTCAAACAAAAATACAGTCCGGGATCTCGGGTTAAGGGAGTAATCACGAGCATCACGGATTTTGGGGCCTTCATGGAAGTGGAAAAAGGAATCGAAGGTCTCATCCATATCTCGGATATATCTTGGAAAAAAATTAAGCATCCTTCAGATCATCTCCAAGCCGGAGATGAGATCGAAGCCATCATCCTCAACATCGACACCGAAAAACAAAAGCTTTCCTTAGGTATAAAACAGCTGGAAGGAGATATCTGGGAAGATTTTTTCAACAGGCAGAAAGTCGGAGATTTGGTCAACGTGAAAGTGGTCCGGCTCACCGACTTCGGTGTCTTTGCTGAAATCACCCCAGGCATCGAGGGCGTCGTTTTTCTCTCCGAACTCGATGAGAAGAAGATCGAAAACCCCGAAGAGGCTTTTTCTGTCGGACAAAAGATGACGGCAAAAATCCTCAGGATGGATCAGAGGAATAAGAAAATCTCCCTCAGCTTCAGACAAGCACAACTGGAGATGCAGAAATTGGAGTACCAAAAATACATGCAAAGCCAAGACAACAAACACACTCTGGGAGATATCATGAAGGATCAACTTAAAAACATCGGGCCCCAGAAAAAAACAAAAAAGGAGGAAAAAAATGATTAAGGCAGATTTGGTCAACAAAATTGCGAAGGAGATGAATGTCTCTAAACAGGAGGCAGAGAGTGGCGTTAATCTTTTTTTTCGCACCATAAAGGAAGCCATCCTCAGAGGAGAGGAAATCGAGCTCAGAGGCTTCGGGAGTTTTCGTTTTCGACAAAGAGAGGCTCGATCGGGAAGAAATCCTCGGACTGGAGAACTCGTGAATGTTCCCCCCAAAAAAGTCCTGTATTTCAAACCGAGCAAAATATTGAAAAATATGATCAATAAATAATGGAATACATCACAGCTCCCTGGCGTGAAGAATATGTCAAGCGCGTATGTCAAATGAATGAATGTATTTTTTGTCAAGCCCTCAAGCTCAAAGACGATAAGAAGGCTTTTATCCTACACAGGGGAAACCACAATTTTGTCATGCTCAATAAATACCCTTACACTCCAGGACACTTGATGATCGCTCCTTACAGACACATCTCCTCGTTCGAACGCGCCCAGAAAAATACAACCGACGAGATGATGGACCTACTGAAATCAAGCCTGAAAGTACTCAAGAAATGCTACCGCCCTCATGGGTTTAACACCGGGATGAATCTAGGCCGGAGCGCCGGAGCTGGAGTGGCCGATCATTTCCATCTCCACATTCTGCCCCGCTGGACAGGGGACTCCAATTTTATGCCCATCGTCGGCAAGACGAAGGTGATGGTCGAGGAATTGAGCACAACTTACGATCGGCTGATCCTCCTTTTTGAAAAGGAGACGATGACCCGACGTTAGACGGACACATATCAAAAACAGATCAGAGGAAAAAATGAATTTCGAGCTTTCTGAAGACCAAATGTTGCTCCAGCAGATGGTCAGGGAATTCGCCCAGAACGAAATCCGTCCCCGAATTAAGGAATCGGAAGAACACCATAAATTTCCC
>CAYGBF010000435.1:0-3990 GCA_964348035.1 uncultured Eubacteriales bacterium
CGCTTCATTCTTTAATGAAGAAATTTTTTTTTAGCCTGATCATACCGGTCATCCCTCTTCTGTTAACCTCATGCGGGAAGAAGGGACCGATTAAGCCCCCGATCATCAAAGCCCCCAAGAAAGTGGAGACCTTTACGATGATCCAGAGGGGAGACAAGGTCCGTCTGAGTTGGCAGAATCCCATTGCTTACAGAGACGGAACTCCCCTGGATACCATCGGAGAGGTGGAGGTTTGGCTGGCCAAGGAAGAAAGGGCACCCAAGGACGATGAAAAAGAAGAACAGCATGTCAATTTAGAGCAGATTTCTGGGAAGGATTTCCAGAAAAAAGCCGAACTCATCCTGACGATAAGAGGAAATGAGTTATCAAATTATACAGGAGAGCCAAAAGAGGGTTCTCTTCTCTTCCAATATTTCTACGAGATAAAGGACAAGGATTTTCTTTCGAAAAAGTATATCTTTGGCCTCAGAGTCAAGGATCGAAAAAACAGGGTATCCGAGTTTTCCGAGATTCTCTCGGTGGAACCTCGGGTCCTCCCTCTTCCCCCTCAGAATCTTGTTATCTCTGTTCACTCAGATCACGTCAAGTTGATGTGGGATTCTCCCGAGATGAACATAGATGAATCTTCGCCTGCTAACGTGTCAGGCTATAACATTTACCGTAAAGATCACGAAGGGATAGTGACTCGTCTCAATTCTGAGCTAATCAAAGCCACGGAATTCAAGGACCTCAAATTTCTCTTCGGCGAGACCTATCAATACTATGTCAAGGCATCAGCCACACCCTCTGATCCCTATTTGCAGAGCTTGGATTCAGAGCTCGTTGAGATTATGCCCAAGGACACCTTCCCCCCTCAGCCTCCTATCAGGCTTATCGTGATGAGCGGAGTGGATTCCATATCCTTGAGTTGGGATAAGAATATGGAAAAGGATTTTCATGGCTACCGAGTGTGGCGCAGGAAAGAAGGAGAGGAAGAATACTCGTTGTTGACTCCTGAGGCCATCCGAGAGAACACTTTTACGGATACGACCATCGAAGAAGGTATAAGATACCATTATGCTGTTACTGCCGTGGATAAGTATGACAACGAAAGCGAAAAGTCAGATTCAGTATCTGAAATCAAAAAGGATAGGATTCATGAAAATTTATCGTTTTAAAGACAAGGACACAGCATCTTACGGGATTTTGGAGGAGGAGTATCTCCGGCCCCTAGAGGGCTCTATTTTCAGAAAGTTTAAAGTCCTCAGAAAAAAAATACCCATAAGCCGGGTTATCCTGCTTCCTCCTGTTAGGCCGACCAAGATTGTGGCTGTGGGGACGAATTATAAAAACCATGCCATGGAGATGGGAAAGAGTATCCCCAAAGAACCATTGATTTTTCTCAAGCCTTCCTCAGCAGTGGCCGGGCCGAATGATATCATCATCTATCCCAAAATGTCGAAAAGAGTCGATTATGAGGGGGAACTGGCCTTCGTGGTTAAGAAAAAAGCTCGGCTCCTCAGGGATTCCGACAGCATCGAGGACTATATTCTCGGGTACACCTGCTTCAATGATGTCACAGCCAGGGATCTTCAGCAGAAGGACGGTCAGTTCACTCGGGCCAAATCTTTTGATACTTTCGCCGCTTTCGGCCCTGGAATTGCCACTGATGTCGATCCCTCCAACCTGAGGATCAAGACCTTTGTCAACGGCAAATTAAAACAATCTTCCAACACCAAACAGCTGATCTTCCCGGTTCCTTTTCTGTTGAGGTTTATCTCGGACATCATGACTCTTGATCCTGGAGATATCATCACCACCGGAACCCCGGCCGGTGTGGGGCCTCTGATACCTGGGGATCGGGTGGATGTCCAAATAGAGGGAATAGGCACCCTCTCCAACACCATGATGAAGATAAAGAGATAGGCAAGACGGGAAGAAAAAAGGGGACGGTTCATTTTTTTTCCTCGAAAAAAATTGGACGCCCCCTTTTTTGCCCTCTTTTTTCTTCCCGTCATTTTTTGTTCCCCTTTTACTGGCTTTAAACTTTTTTTTCAATGCTGTATGATAATGGCGGCCTGAGGTCAGAATAATAACGATGAGCCGATTATTCCGTTGAGTTAACCTGGATTATTCAGGTTAATTATCCTTGGAGGTCAAACATGAAAATTTTTCTCGACACCGCCAACTTAGAACAAATAAGCGAGGCAGCGAATTGGGGCATTCTGAATGGAGTCACGACAAACCCGACTCTGGTATCGAAGGAAAAGATGCCGTTTACCAGTCTCATCAAGAAGATCTGTAATATTGTCCCAGGTCCGGTCAACGTGGAATGTGTTTCTACTCGAGCCGAAGCCATCGTCAGGGAGGCCCGCAAACATGCCAAACTCGCCGACAACGTGGTTGTCAAAATCCCAGTCTGTTTAGAAGGTCTTAAGGCGATTAAAGTTTTGTCGCAGGAAGGCATTCCAGTCAACACGACTCTGATCTTTTCTCCCAACCAGGCTCTTCTGGTGGCCAAGGCTGGAGCGCGGTATGTAAGCCCGTTCGTCGGTCGTCTGGATGACATCTCCCATGAAGGCATGGACTTGGTGGACCAAATCTTGGCCATTTTCGATAACTATGGTTTCGACACCGAGGTGATTGTGGCCAGTATCCGTCATCCTCTTCATGTGGTCGAAGCAGCCCTCATAGGAGCGGATATAGCCACCGTTCCCTTCCCCGTCTTAGAAAAAATGGTCAAGCACCCACTAACAGACGTGGGCATTGATCGCTTCTTGAAGGATTGGGGAAAGGTCAAAAAACGATGAGATTGGGATAAAATGAGCACAGAGAAAAAATTAGAGGAATTGAAACGCCGGAGTGATCTGGCTGAGGAAGGAGGAGGTCAGGCAAGAATACAGAGGCAGCATCAGGCCCAAAAATTGACCGCCCGTGAACGAGTCAGCCTCCTCCTGGATGAGCAATCCTTCCAGGAAACCGATAAACTTGTTCTCCATCAGAGTCACGATTTTGGCATGGATGAGAAGAGAATCTACGGAGATGGAGTCGTCTCTGGCTACGGAACGATAGAGGGGCGCACCGTCTACGTCTTTGCCCAGGACTTTACGGTGTTCGGCGGTTCTCTGAGCGGAGCCAATGCGGCCAAGATCGTCAAGATCATGGATTTGGCGATGAAAGTGGGAGCGCCGATCATAGGTCTCAACGATTCCGGTGGTGCTCGAATCCAGGAGGGCGTGGCCAGTCTGGCCGGGTATGCTGATATTTTCCTCAGGAACGTGTTGGCCTCGGGTGTTATTCCTCAAATATCGGCCGTTGTCGGGCCCTGTGCCGGAGGAGCCGTTTACTCGCCAGCTATCACTGATTTCATCATCATGACCAAGGAAACAGGCAACATGTTCATCACTGGCCCGGACGTGATCAAGGCTGTCACTCGAGAAGAGGTGAGCATGGAAGAACTCGGAGGCGCCGAAGCCCACAACACACTCAGCGGGGTGGCCCATTTTGCGGCTGACAACGAAGAGCAGGTCATTGCTGTGATTAAAGAACTTCTCTCTTTCATTCCGGACAACAACCTGGAGGATCCTCCAGAAAAGGAGACCGACGATCCTCCGGACAGGATCAGTGACGAGTTGAATTTAATGGTTCCCGATGATCCCAACCAGCCCTACGACATCAGGGATGTCATCAGAGAAGTGTTGGACGACAGATATTTTTTCGAGGTCCAGAGCCAGTATGCCAAGAACATTGTCATCGGTTTCGGTCATCTGGGAAGTAAGTCCGTGGCCATCGTGGCTAACCAGCCAGATCATCTGGCTGGAGCCCTGGATATCAACGCATCGGATAAAGGTGCTCGATTCGTGAGGTTTTGTGACGCCTTCAACATCCCTCTAGTAACCTTTGTAGACGTTCCCGGCTACTTGCCGGGGATCAAACAAGAGCACGAAGGCATAATCCGGCATGGAGCCAAAGTTATCTACGCGTTCTCTGAAGCAACGGTGCCGAAGGTCA
>CAYGBF010000436.1:0-22589 GCA_964348035.1 uncultured Eubacteriales bacterium
TAGGTGGGTTGGGCGTTGCCTTTAAAAGAGCTGTAGAGAACTGAGCCTTTCAACTGCCAGTTGTTGGCCATCCTTTTATCGAAGGTCAAAATAACAGCCGTGTACTCCCTCTTGGCTTCGGGCGGGTTCGTCCCTCTGTATTCGGGAGCTGGGCGGTCATCCCGGAGGCCGTAGGCAGTGAGGCTTTGGTCATCGTCGGTTTCGAATTCTCCATCCACACCAGGATCGACAAAATTGTAGGGAAGCCAGATAAGCCCGATAGTATCCGTGGCATTGTATTCGTAGCCGTTGTGCATATCTATGTCTTCGACAAGATCCTTGTTGACTTTATAAACAAACTGAAGGCCGAGCTTGAAATTCTTGGCGAGCTCATGCTCGATTCCTCCCATAAACTCATGCAGGTAGGGGCTTTTAAGCTCTTCATCGTAGTAGACATAGTCTGGATCCTGTGTGTAACGGTATCTTATCGTATATTTGTCATCAGGGGGGAGGTCCATGTACGTGTTACCGTTTAAATCGTACCAGTTCCACTGGTAGGTGCCGGCGCCGAAGATTTGAGCAGCGTTATATTTTGCCGACCAGACAGGCTCATAGTAGCGGGCAAACGAGAGCTTTACTGCTGTTTTCCCGTTTCCAAACAGGTCATAGGCCAGTCCTACTCGGGGTGAAAGAGTTAAAAATTCAACGATTCTTTTATGGGGTACAGTCAGAGCATCAAAGGGAGTAACAAATCCCAGCTCATGCTCCTGGGCGATCAGGGCTTCGAGAAGGGCGTTAGGCCCGTACAGAGCGGTTGTTTCTGGATTCATGAATTCTGGTGCATAATTGTAGCGGAGTTCAGGGCGTGATTGCTCTGGTTCGTACTGGAAGGAATAGTCTAGACGTAGGCCAAGATTTATGGCCAACCGACCTTTCGTAACATTATCCTGAACAAAGCCGGAGAAGCGGCGCGTGTTATCGATGACATCCCACTGGCCTTTTTTGTCAGGACAGAAGCGAATCCTGAGGCGCCCCCTTTGACCTGATGTGGAATAATAGTAAGGATTTCCCTTGTTGAAATCCAGCCAATACGTGTACCAAGGATTCCCGAGGCGATACCAGTCTCTGTGGTATTCGGTCTGTTCGAATTCGGCTCCAACCTTGAACTCGTGGCTTGCTCCTAGAAAATCATCCTGGAATCGGGTCATCGAAACAGATCCCAGTATTTTCTTCCGGATGTACTCGTCGTTATAGCTAGAATTGCCCCACCAGATATCCTCTTCTTTGTCGTAAACAGTGTAGTTTGCTCCGAATTCTTCTCGGGTGTTTATCGGAAAATAACGATGGACATAGGTTCCTCGGATATCGAGAAAGGTGTTTTGATCCAGAACCCAGTTAAATTGATGGGTGGTGGTATAGTCTTTCTCGTGGTTCCAGATAGCCGTGTAAGCCCAACTCCGATGACTGCCCGTTCTGTTTGTGTAAACAGGTTCGTAGATGTCGTTGAAATGGAGCATACCCATGTACTTGATATTCTCGCTGAGCTGGAATGTGAGCTTACCGAAAGCCAGCCACTCCTCGTGATCAAAGTCGTAATGAATAAGTTCTTCCGGAGTGAACAATCCAGGGTTCTGCTCTGCGATTTTGGCAATCCGGATATCGTGTGTTTCAGGATTTGCTTTTCCCCAGAGTTGTCGGCGGCCGTTGAGGAAAAACCAGATTCTGTCTTTGATGAGAGGTCCGCCAAAGTTGAGGGAGACATCCTTGTATTCTGAAAATTTCCCTGCCGGATTGACATCGAGCACTGTAATTTCGTCTTCTGAAAATAAGTCTTGGGCAAAATCATCTACGGTGTAGTACATGGTGAGAGCTCCCGTGAATGTATTTCCACCGCTTTTAGTGACGATATTGATGTAGACCGAATCTGTCTGACCGATATCGGCCGGTAGTGATCCAATCGCAAATTCGATTTCTTCGTAGACGTCGATGTTGATATTGGTCATTTGGTACCAGGTGGCCGGGTCGTTCATCGGGACACCGTCGAGCGCGTAGAGCGAGCTCCTGACTGTTCCTCCGAGTATGGAAGAGGTGCGGCGGTAGGTGTTTTCAGTGGATATGGCGCCTGGCACGGAATTCTGGATGTCATACAGGTCGCGGCCATACGGAATACTGGCTATGAATTCAGAGCCGTAGTGGACGGCAATTTTTGTCGTCTCGATATCGACAACAGGCGTTTCGGCGACGACCGTGACCTCTTCTTCGACTGTTGACATTTCAAGGGTTATGGTCACCTCGGTAGTTTTTCCGACGCTGACGAGGAGGTTTTTTCTTGTTGTTATTTTGAAGCCCGGCATTTCGACTCTGACGTCGTATATTCCGGGTAGGAGAGCCGGAAAGCGGAATTTTCCCGTGTTGCTGGTAACATAAGACTTTTTGCCCATGACGCGATCACCAGAGAGGGTGATAGAAGCTCCGGGAAGGGGATTGGCTTCGGTGTCAACGATAATGCCGTGGATAGAACCAGTCTGTCTGCCTTGAGCAAAGCTTATCGTAACTAGGCTGAATGCCAAAAACATTATCAAGGCGAGCCTGATTGTTTTTTTGGCCATTTTCATCTCCTTTTCAAGCGATTCCTCTTTCCTTGAGTAATCATCTTAAGGGATACTCTACGATCTTTCCACTTCTTTTTTCTCTATTTTTGTTGGGGGACCCTCCTTCATGTTGGCAGTGAAATACTCTTTCATCCTATCTTCGAACGCAGAATTCCGGAGATGGAGGCTCCAGTGATTTATACTCAGGTTTTTCAATCTTTGTTCGTTTTTGTCTTTTAGGGCGCTCAGGATGACTTGATGGTCCTCCAGGAGCCTTTTAAGTGCTTCAGATTTTTTGAGGACATGGATGCCGACAGACTTGTACCTCAGTAGTTGCTCGTTGACAGAATGAATCGTTGTCTTAAGGAATGTGTTCGGGATAGAATCCCAGATTGTTTTATGGATGCCTAGTTTGAGCTCGATGAATTTTTCTCCCTCGTTGTTACGGCAGGACGAGTCCATTTCTTTGGTAAGAGTTTCAATTTTTTCGATTGTTTGAAGGCTGAGATTATCCACGACCAATGAGAATCCTAAACTGTCCAAATGACCCATGACAAAGAGCATCTCCTTCAATTCTTCGAAGGAAATTTCTTTGACGATAGTTTCCCGGTGAGAATCGGTGATGACGAATCCTTCGGCACTCAATCTTAACACAGCCTCTCGGACTGGAGTGGTGCTGATTCCGAATGATTGAGCAATTTCTCTTTCATTTATTCTTTGGTTAGCTTTGAGGTGATTATTGATAATGGCATCTCTGAGATGGCTGTAGATGGATTGGCTGAGCGTTTTGGGGATGACGAATGGGGAAGATGCGACCCGTTTTTGCATTATATTTTATAAAATATTTGAGCAAAAAACATGCCAGGATCGTTTTTTTAGCAACTTGTTTTTTTTCTGAGGGTTATGTTATGTATGGCTGGTCAAAGCAAGAGAAATATTCAAAAAATTGAATTTCGATTCAGATTTTTGGAGGGGTCAGACTTTGAAAACTTGAATTATTTTATGAGACTGGAGAGAAATTCAAATTTAAAGCCAGACTCCCTATTGCTCTTTGGACCAGAGGGCCGCGCCGATGAAGCCAGCCGTGTTTCCGAGGGCGGCTTTTTCTATACGGCAGCAGTTGAAGGCGGATGTGTAGGATCTTTTTTCTGAAGTAGGGAGAGCTGAGGATAGGAGCAGGTCGCTTGCCTCCATGACTCCGCCGCCGAGGAGAATTTTTTCTGGATTCAAAAGGTTGATGGCTATGGAAAGTCCAATCCCCAGATAATGGCCAGCTCTGGAGTATACCTGAAGAGCTTCTGGGTCTCCCATCTTGGCTCTTCTGTATACCTCTTCGGGACTGACCCCCTCATCCAAGCTTTTCTGTTCCTTATAGCTATTCATGATTTTGGGGGCCGAGACCTCTGTCTCAAGACACCCTTGACTTCCGCACAGACATGGGTCTCCTTCAGGATTCACTGAAGCGTGACCCAGCTCTCCGGCATAGCCGCATTGGCCCTGCCAGAGTTTTCCGTCGAGGATGATTCCTGTGCCGATGCCTGTCCCGATGGTGAGCAGAACCAGGCTTTGAACGCCTTGACCGGCTCCGATTTTGTATTCACCGAAGGCGGCCATGTTGGCGTCATTGTTAACATAGAAGGGAACATCAAGGATCTGCGAAAGGGAGGGGATTAGATCAAAGTCATCGAGTTCTGGGAAGTGCGGTGACTGGTATATTTTTTGGTCTTTCAGGTTGAAGATCCCTGGGAATCCGAGTCCGCACGATGTGATGGGCTTTTTAGCTTCTTTTTTGAGGATTTCCCAGGTTTTTCCAAGAAGAGGAAGGAGATCCTTGATTTTGGTCGGAGTATCGGCTGAACTCTGGAAAAGGACCTCTCCGCTCTGATTGATGAGGCCGTATTTAAGCTGGCTTCCCCCTAGATCAAATCCAGCATAAACGGACATGCTAGTTACTAGGCTTCAGGCCGATAACGACATAATTTGCGGGTGCATACAGGAGCTTGTTCAGCTTGTCGATGTTTTGGTTGAGAATAGATGAGATGTCATCGGCTGCTGGAAGCTCCTGGAGTCTTTCTTTTTCCAGGGGGGCAGAGAATTGTATCTCGACTTTTTCGAATCCCGAGCTTTCTAACAGAAATTTTAAGGCTTGTGGATGGACAGGCGTTTGGTGCGAGATATCTAAGAAATAAATCTGGACAAGAGAAAAGACAGATGTCGGGTTTACGGTCTCGAGGACGAGATGTGAAGAGGGCGCAAGTTTAAAGTAGGAAAGCTCGACCATTCGTCTTAAGTAAGGTGGAGGAAGGTGTTCTGGGACTTGAGAGCAGAAGATACCTCCAAGGGAATTGTCTTCATATTCGGCCAGCTTCTCTAGAAGATCCCCCTTGAGGCAGCGGAGGCCTTTGTCGCGGCAGGTTTCAACCATCTCTGAATTTAGATCAATTCCCTCGGCTTCGAGGCCTTTTCCGGCAAGAAGTTCTAAGAATTCCCCTCGGCCACAACCCAAATCGATGATCCGCCTTCCTTGGGCCTGGGCAAAATACTTGAGGTATTCGGCCTGTTGCGTTTTGATCACCTTTTCGTGGCCCCTGAAGCGGTTCTCGAACCCGGCATAGCGCCAGTCTTCGAGCGGTTCGAGAAGCTCCTTGACTTGGGCGGGAGAGGGAGTTTTTTTCTTTTCTAGAGTAGAAAGGAGGGCGTTGAGTTTTTCTTTGAGGAGGATGAATGTTCTCATCAGGATTTTTACGTCTTCGTATTCTGTTGCAAGCTTATCGACACGCCACTCCATGCTTTTAAAAATCATTTCAACATGATTACTGCCTAGAGCATCCCATTCCTTATCCTTGGTATCGGTGAGTTTCGTGTTGAGTTCGATGAGTTCGAGACTGGAAAGGAGGAGCTGTTTCATCTCTTTGAGATTTTTTTCGAGGGTATTCTGGAACTCCGCGAGGATATTCACTATCGGCTTAAGTAAAGGAATTTCCTCCGAATCTTGTTCCCAGGCTCCCTCATGGCGGGAGCGGAGACGCTGAGCTGATGAGAGGTGTTGGGGGGCGAGGAAATTCTGCGTCTTTTCTTTCAGTTCTGTAAGCTTGTTTGAAAATTCGCTTTCTATCTGTTTTCGCTCGTGGGCAAGTTTTTCGATGACACGTTTCATTCTTGCTTTGAGGGGGGCTCTTTTTTATCAGGAGGTGTTTCGTCGTCTTTGTCTTTAGTGGTTATGGATTTGCGGAAATTCTTGATTCCTTCTCCTAAGGATTTTCCGAGCTCGGGAAGTTTTCGGGCACCAAAGATAATGACAATGATGAGAACGATCAGAAGAAGCTCAGTAGGACCAACCGGACCGAGTAAAAACATTGAAACCTCCTTAGAGAGCATATCGTCGAAGCAATGTGATCTCTAGTAAAAGTACTCGACTCCTCCCCAAAAGTCAAGATGGGGTCAGACTTTGATAACTTGAATTATTTTATTTAATTTCAAATTCTGCGAATATTTCCCGTCTTGAGCGTCATCTAAGATAGATCATGGCTCGGAAAAGAAGGATTGAATTTCCCGGGGCATTCTACCACGTCTTTGTTAGGGGAAATAATAAGCAACGAATCTTTAATGATGAGCATGATTACCTTGCCTATCTTGACCGAATTGAAAGATATCATAAACGCTATGATTTTGTTTTATATGTTTACGTCCTGATGCCTAACCATGTTCATTTCCTTCTAGAAACATGGCAGGTACCACTTTCAAAGATTATGCAGGGTCTACAGCAAAGCTATACTATGTATTTTCACAAAAAACACAAAACTGTTGGTCACCTTTTCCAAGGAAGATATAATGCCATTTTAATTCAGAAGGAAGCTTATCTGTTTGAATTGCTGAGGTACATTCATCTTAATCCGGTAAGAAAGAAAATCGTAAAATATCCTGAAGATTATCCTTGGAACAGTCATAGAAATTACATAGGCCTCGCCAACCAACATTTTGTCAATAAAGAATTCATCTTAAAAATGTTCTCTGAAAATGATGCAGCGGCGGTAAAGTTATACTCACAATTCATGCAGGAAGATTTTGGCGAGGGACATCAAGACAAATATTATCAAGTTATTGATCAGCGCATTCTGGGAGATCGAGAGTTTGTTGAAGAGATCAAGAAAATTACAGAAGAAAAAGGTGAAGACAAGAAGATCAAGGATCGAGAGTTTAAAAAATTTCCCTTGACTAAAACGATAAGTCTCCCTGAAATATTAAATGTTGTTTCAGAAATAACGAGTATTTCATCTATCAGCATCACAGGATGCAGTAGAGATAGATATGTGGCTTATGGTCGCGCATTGTTTGTATTTGCTGCGGCAAGATATGCCGGGGTCAAGCATAATGTTATCGCCGAATTCTTAAATAAAGATGCATCAAGTATTACCTGTATGATTCGTAAAATTGAGGGTATAATGGAGAGCGATCCAGTTGTCTCAGATCATTTGGATAAAATAATTCAAGTTTTCAAAGTCTGACCCCAATGGAAAGGATACGGAATTTTTCGATTATTGCCCATATTGATCATGGAAAGTCTACCCTGGCCGACCGCCTCATTGAAAAAACTGGAGCCCTCCCACAGCGCGAACTTAAGGAGCAAGTCCTGGACACCATGGACCTCGAGCGGGAAAAAGGCATAACGATAAAAGCCCAATCCGCCCGCCTCACCTACAAAGCCAAAGACCAAAACACATACATCCTCAACCTGATTGACACTCCTGGGCATGTCGATTTCTCTTATGAAGTCTCGCGCAGCTTGGCCGCCTGCGAAGGAGCTCTGCTCGTCATCGATGCCTCTCAGGGTGTTGAAGCCCAGACTTTAGCCAACACATACCTAGCCCTCCAGAATGAGCTGCACCTTATCCCGGTCATCAACAAAATCGATCTCTCCCATTCCAACCCGGATCTGGCTCTGGAGCAGTTGGAACATATCCTAGGCTACAAGCGGGAAGAAGCCATCCTGATCAGCGCAAAAAAAGGAACGGGAATCGATGAGGTCTTCGAGAGTATTGTCGACCGCATTCCCATCCCCAAGGGAGATTTAAGCGCCCCCCTAAAAGCTCTGATTTTTGATTCCTGGTTCGATTCCTACCGGGGCGTTGTCGTCCTCATCAGGATCTTTGACGGGGAGCTCAGTGTCGGAGATACTATAGAACTCATGTCCAACGGAATCATATACGAGGTGGAAGAAATTGGCCACTTGACGCCAAAGCCAAAAAAGATCAAACGACTCCTCGCAGGAGAGGTGGGGTACGTGATCGGCGGAATCAAAGATCTCAGGCATGCCCGCATCGGAGACACGATCACCCATAAAAAGAGACGCACTGTTCAGGCTTTACCTGGGTTTAAAGAAGCTAAACCCATGGTGTTTTGTGGGATGTATCCAGCGGCCGGAAGCGGAGTGGATGAGTTGAGAAAAGCCCTAGAAAAGCTGCGACTCAACGATTCCTCGTTTCTTTATGATCCGGAGAATTCGCCGGCTCTCGGGATGGGATTTCGGTGTGGATTCTTGGGTCTCCTCCACAGAGAGGTCGTCCAGGAACGACTGGAGCGCGAATTCGATCTCAACCTCATTACCACGGCTCCCAGTGTGAGCCACCGGGTGACAGGAATGGATGGTCAGGTCGATGAAATACAGAATCCGTCCCAGCTCCCGCCTGCGCATCAGGTTCAGAGGATCGAGGAGCCGGTCATAGAAGCCCTCATCCTCACTCCAGACAAATACCTGGGGACTGTGCTCAAACTCCTCGAGAGTCGCCGCGGTGAGCAGAAGAAGATGGAATACATAAGCTCCCAGCGAATATTCCTGACCTACATCCTTCCTCTAAACGAAGTCATCTTTGATTTTTACAATCAACTGAAATCTGTTTCCCAGGGTTATGCTTCGATGGATTATGAATTTGCCGGATACAGGGAGGCGCCTCTCCAAAGATTGGATATCCGTATTAATCAAGAAAACGTGGATGCGTTGTCTTTGATCGTCCATAAAGATAAAGCCTATCCTGTAGGCCGGAAGCTCGTTGACAAGATGAAAAAGCTCATTCCTCGCCAGCAGTATGAAGTTTCGATCCAAGCAGCCATCGGCAAGCGTGTGATCGCTCGTGAGCGCATCCAACCCTACCGCAAGGACGTTTTGGCCAAGCTCTATGGTGGAGATTACACCCGCAAGATGAAACTCTTGGAAAAGCAGAAATCAGGAAAAAGGAGGATGCGCAAGGTGGGACGCGTGGAAGTCCCTCAGGAGGCTTTCCTGGCCCTGCTGGATATAAAATGAAGGGAAGAGGGCTTTACTCATGAATTTTGACGTTCTATATTAGAAAAGGTGAAAGAAGTAAAGAAACAGGCGATGTCTTCAAGATGGTTGAACGTCTCAAAAAAGTCACCTGTCCCTGTTTTTAAGAGGTGATAGATGCGGCCGACGATTCAGTGGGATAAAGATAAGGTCATTTTGATCGACCAGAGAAAACTTCCGACCGAGGAGGTCTACGTCGAGTGCAGAGATTACGATCAGATCGCTGAGGCCATAGAGAGGATGGTCATCCGTGGGGCCCCGGCTATCGGAGTGGCGGCTGCCTTTGGTGTGGCTTTAGGAATCAGGAATCTCAAAGAAAAAGACAAGCTGCAAGAAGGACTTAGAATCATCATCGATCGCTTGAAGAGGACACGCCCCACAGCCCGCAATCTTTTCTGGGCCTTGACGAGGATGAAGGCCGCTTTCGAAAACAACCAAAAAATGGCTCTTTCTCGCCTCCAGGATAGGATGGTCGAAGAAGCTCTGGCCATAGAACGAGAGGATTACGAGGCGAACAAGAAAATCGGTTCTTGGGGTAAGAATCTCGTCCAGGACGGTGATTCAGTGCTTACTCATTGTAATGCAGGCGCTCTGGCCACTGCCGGCTACGGGACTGCTTTGGGGATCATCCGTTCGGCCGTCGGCGAGAAGAAAAGGATCCAGGTCTACGTGAGTGAAACACGACCTTTTCTCCAGGGGGCTCGACTCACTTGCTGGGAGTTGGACAAAGACAATATCCCTGTGATCCTGATCACCGATAACATGGCCGGACATTTGATGCAGAGAGGCCAGATCTCGCTCGTCATCACCGGCGCCGATAGGATTGCCCGTAACGGCGATACTGCCAACAAGATCGGTACCTATACCATGGCTGTCCTGGCCAAAGCGCATGGAATTCCGTTCTACGTGGCCGCCCCTCTTTCGACTGTTGACTTCAGCCTCGACACCGGCGACCAAATCCCGATCGAGCAGAGGGCTCCCGATGAAGTGCGAAAACTGGAGGGACAGTGCTTGGTCTTACCCCACATCAAAGCCCTAAACCCGGCCTTTGATGTCACTCCAGCCGAGTACCTCTCGGCCATCATCACTGAAAAAGGCATCGTGCGGCCCCCCTTTGAAAAGAATCTGGAGCCGCTCGAGTAGAATCTTTCTAAGAAAAGGAAACACAATGTATCTCCTAGGGATCGAAACCTCGTGTGATGAGACAGCTGCGGCCATCGTCCAGGATGATTTTAAAATCCTGAGCGATGTCGTCCTCTCTCAGGACGAGATACACGCTGTGTACGGTGGTGTCGTCCCAGAACTGGCTTCTCGTCAGCACATCTCAGCCATCGGCTTCGTTGTCGAGGAAAGCCTGCGTCAGGCTCGAGTGGAGTTTCAAGACATAGCGGCTTACGGTGTGACCCTGGGCCCAGGGCTTATCGGTTCCCTTCTTGTCGGCCTTTCATATGCCAAGGGATTGGCCTATTATTTCAAAAAGCCCCTTATCCCGGTCGATCATCTCGAAGCCCACATCGAGTCGGTGTTTCTCGAGGGAGCTCGGGTCTCGTTCCCAGCGGTGGCCCTCCTGGTTTCTGGAGGACACACCTCCACTTTTTACATGAAGAAAAGACTCGACTATAAACTCGTCGGCAAAACGAGAGACGACGCGGCCGGCGAAGCGCTGGATAAGATTGCCAAATTTTTGGAATTAGGCTACCCGGGTGGGCCGATCATCGATCGCCTGGCAGGAAAGGGCGATCCGCGTGCCTATCGGTTCGGACTTCCGCAGATGACCGACAGGAGCCTCGACTTCAGTTTTAGCGGGCTGAAGACAGCCGCACTGACGAAAATTCGCGGCGCGGCGATGTCCAAGGCGCATCCGCAGTTCAACGATTTTATCGCCAGCTTTGAACACGCTGTCATCCGCGCTTTGCTGTCCAACCTGGATCGGACGATCAAAGTCTACAATCCCTCTTCTCTCATACTCTGTGGGGGTGTCGCTAGGAATACAAAGTTAAGAGCCCGATTCGAGAAATTTGCTGAACAGCGATCCCTGGAGGCCTATATCCCTTCCCCGGAGTTGTGCACGGACAACGCGGCCATGGTAGCGGCCTTGGCCGTTGAGAAATTCAAGAGACAAAAGACCGCCTCTTTTCCTTTAGACCTTAATGCCTATCCCCGGGGCACTCCTTACCGATAGGTACTCCTTCCCTACATTTGACCGACGAAGAAAATCGTTTGATTTTGAACTAAATGATATGAATAATCGTATCTATTTAATGAATCATAGAAAGATTCGACAGGATGAATCCATGTTTTTTCACCGTCGAACACATAATACGGAGGAGTAAAATGAAAATGAGAATGAGTTTAATTCTCGTAATGAGTACCATTCTTCTGGCGGTGCCTTCTCTTTCTTTGGGTGAAGAACCTCTATCCCTCTCCCTCGAGGAATGTATCCTCAAGGCCTTGCAGAATAATCTTCAGGTTGCCGTTGAAATTTACAACCCAGAGATAGCCGATGTCACCGTCACCCGGGCCAAAGAAGTCTTTATGCCCCGCTTCGACTTAAGCTACGGGAACCGCCGGACGGAAGAACCCTCCTACTGGTGGATCCAGGGTGCTGAGACGGTCACGGGCAAATACCGGGACTACTCCCTCTCCCTCATCCAAGAGATCCCGACGGGTGGGAATTTATCTGTGTCGCTGTCTGGGGATAAGTCTGATACAAACCAGGCCTTCCAACTCATCAACCCCCGCTACGGGAACACGCTGCGCCTCGAATTCACTCAGCCTTTGTTGAAGGACTTCGGGTTCAAAGTCAGCCGGAAGGAAATCCTGATTGCTCAGAATAACCTGGAGATTTCGCAGCATCAGCTCAAATCTGTCCTCCTGGATACGATCTACCAGGTACAAGAGGCCTACTGGAATCTGGTCTATACCATCGAAGATCATAAAGTCAAACAACAATCCCTCGAACTGGCTAAGGATCTCCTGGCCAAGAACCAGAAAGAGGTAGAAGTGGGGAAATTGGCGCCGATAGAAATCTTGAATGCCGAAGCCGTCGTGGCCTCGCGAGAGGCGGAGATTCTCCAAGCCGAAGCTTTGATAGGAGCCAACGAAGACCTCCTGAAAAACATCATTAACATGGCTGAAGAGCAGCAGGTGGCGCTCATAAGAATTGTCCCCACGGATGAGCCTGGATTCATAAAGAAAGAGGTGACCCTCGACGAGGCTTTAAAAAGAGCCTATGCGCTCAGGCCGGATCTTAAGATGAAGCGCACAGAGATCGAGACGAACGAACTGAACATGAGTATCGCTAAAAACCAGATGCTCCCTGGTTTGAGCTTAAATCTATCCTACTGGAGTCCGGGTATTTCAGGGGACAGAGTCCTTTACCTTAATGATAATCCCTTGACAGGAGTTATCATCGGCACAGAAGAGGGGAGTTCCACAGAATCGCTGGAGGATGCTTTGAAGCTAACTTATAATAACTGGCAAGCCAGCATCACCCTCTCCATCCCTCTGAGCAATTTTCTGACCAAGGCTGAGTTAGCCAAGGCAAAGTTGGAATTGGATAAAAGCCAGCTCGAGTTGGAAAACATCCAGAAGCAGGTTCTTTTGGAAGTCAAGAATGCTGTTCGCGACATCGAGACCAGCGCCAAGAGGGTTGAGGCGTTCGGAATTGCCCGTGAACTGGCAGAGAAGAGGTTGGAGGCTGAGGAGAAAAAGTTGGGTGTGGGTTTGACGACAAACTATTTCGTCCTTCAATTCCAAGAAGAGCTGGCGACAGCCCGATCACAAGAGCTCAGAGCCGTCATCGACAACAACCTGGCCTGGGCAAAACTGGAGAAGGCGCTCGGAATAAGTCTGGATAAAAGAAATATTAAAATGCCCCGTCATTCCAGCGGAGGCTGGAACCCAGATAAGAAAAAATAACCATCCCCTTTTTTCCCTTTCCCTCGTCCCTGCGGAGCCTGTACCTGCGTAGGCAGGTAGCAGGGATCCAGTATGATTAGAATCGTCCCCTTTTTTCATGATTTATGATAATATTGAGCCGATGGATATTTCTGCCGTCATCATCACTCTAAACGAGGAAAAAAGACTGGAGCCAGCCCTTAAAAGTCTGGAAGGCGTGGCCTCGGAGATAATTGTCGTCGATGCTCTCAGCACGGATGAAACCATCAAGATTGCTAAAAAGTACACTGATAAGATCTATAAAAGACAATGGGTAAATTTTTCTGATCAGAAAAATTTCGGCAACGATCAGGCCTCATTTCCCTGGATACTTTCTCTGGATGCCGACGAAAGACTTTCTCCCGAACTCCGTCAAGAGATCCTCTCTCTCAAGGATGACGAACCTCAGTGCTCCGGTTTCACCATGCCCCGTCAGGTCTACTACCTCGGAAAATGGATCCGACATTCGGGATGGTACCCTGATCGGAAGTTGAGACTCTTCAAGAAAGACAAGGCCCGCTGGGTCGGAGAATACATCCACGAAAAAGTCGAGATACAGGGGAAGGTCGAGAAGCTGTCGGGTTCGATCCATCATTTTACCTACAGCAACATCCATGATCACCTAGCACGCATCAATGTTTTTTCAGATTTGGGAGCGAGAAAGCTGTACGCCGAGAAAAAAAAATGTCGATGGTATCACCTGTATTTACTTCCTTTTTTCAGGTTCACCAAATCCTATTTCTGGCGGGGCGGGTTTCTGGATGGTTTTGCCGGTCTGGTCATTTCTGGTCTCCACGGGTATTCTATCTTCGTCCGCTACGCCAAGTTAAAGGAGATCTGGAAAAAAGGAGAGAGGATTGAGCCTTTTCCATATTGATGCCGGGAAAGAATGGAGGGGCGGCCAGAGACAGTCACTCTTCCTCGTTCAAGAATTAAGGCGAAAGGGTTTTCCTGTTTTTTTCGTCGTTCAACCCGAAAGCCCTCTCCATAAGAAAGCCTCCGAGGTCGGACTCCCTCTCCTCCCTCTCAAAGTTCGCAGCGAGGCTGATATCCTCTCTATGCTCCGCCTGTCGTACGTCATGAGACACCGGAACTGTCGTCTGGCTCATTTCCATGATGCCCACAGTGTGGCTGTTGGATCGGTAGCGGCTTCGATGGCTAAGGTGCCTCTGAGGATCATCTCCAGAAGGGTTGATTTTCCTCTTAAGAAAAACTATTTCTCGCGTAAAAAATATTTGAGTCAAATCGATGTTGTGGTGGCCATTTCTGAGGGAGTCAAAAAAGTCCTCATCGAGGGCGGCCTCCCTAAAGAAAAGATCGAAGTCATCCCCTCGGGCATTGACTTTACTCCTTACAAAGAAGCCATGTCGAGTGAGTACCTGCGGCGTGAATTCGACTTTGCGGATGATGATTTTTTGGTCGGGATGGTGGCTCATCTGGCCGACCATAAAGGTCACAAGTATTTGATTCGGGCGGCAAAGATTCTGAAAGAGCACACCTCCAAAATCAAGATCATCATCGTCGGCGAAGGCCCGCTGAAGCTGGAGCTAACCCAGGAAGCTAAGGATTCTGAAGTCGATGATTTTGTCTTTTTTCTCGGTTTTCGGGAGGATGTCCCTCGCATCCTCTCTTCTCTGAATCTTTTCGTCCTGTCCTCTTATCTTGAGGGGATGGGAACCAGCATCATGGATGCCATGGCCTGCCGCCTTCCGGTAGTGGCCACACGGACCGGGGGAATCCCCGAAGTCGTGAAGCACAGAGAAACGGGAATCCTGGTTCCACCCCGCAACCCTTCCTCCTTGGCCAGGGCTATTCTCAAGATCTACAAGGATCCAGAACTGGCAGAGAGACTGGGAGAGAGGGGGTACAGGGTTGTTCACAGGAAATTTTCCTCTGAAGCCATGGCGGATAAGATGGGCGAGCTGTACGGGCGGTTGGCCCTGAAGAAAGGGATAACACTCCTTTGAGATGAACGTAGACAGAGTCGAGCTTTCCCTTCTGGAGATGCCGTACGTTCATTTTTTTGAGACGAGCCTGGGCCGTGAGGAGAAGCGAGTTTTCATCCTCGTTAGAGTGTTCGGGGATGGAATCTGTGGTTATGGAGAAGTTGTGGCTGACCGGAGTCCCCTGTACAGCTACGAAACGACATCCACGGCTTGGGCCGTGTTGACAGAATTCCTGATTCCGTTTGTTCTTGGAGACTCCCTGGTCCATCCGGAAGAATTTTACGCTGAGGCCAGCCGGTACAAGGGACACCCGATGGCCAAGGCGGGTCTTGAGCTGGCTCTCTGGGATTTACTCGGAAAAAAGAAAGATCTTCCCTTGTGGAAAATATACGGAGGGGTGAAGACAGAAATTCCGTCTGGTGTCAGTGTGGGCATCCAGGATTCTGTGTCTCAACTGCTGGAGAGAATCGTCTCTTTCCTGGCAGAGGGATACCAGAGGATTAAGATCAAGATCAAGCCCGAGTGGGATATCTCCGTTTGCCAGGAGGTAAGAAAAGAATTTCCTGATGTGGCCCTTCAGGTTGATGCTAACGGGGCCTATACCTGGGCCGATAAGGAAGTGCTTAAGAAGCTGGATGTCTTCGGGCTTCAGATGGTTGAACAGCCCTTTGTAGCTTATGATTTGTGGGATCACAGCCGGTTGCAGAAAGAGATGACAACGCCGCTCTGTCTGGATGAGAGTATTGTCTCGGCCGAGTCAGCCCGTCAGGCCCATGAGATGGGAAGCTGCCGAATTATCAATATCAAAGTCGGACGCGTCGGGGGAATCGTGGAGTCACAGAAGATTCATGATCTCTGTCAAGAGATGTCCATGCCTGTCTGGTGTGGGGGAATGTTGGAATCTGGGATTGGGCGGGCTCATAATATCCATCTGGCTACGCTTCCGAACTTCCGGTATCCGAACGACCTCTCGGCCAGCAAAAGATACTATGCTCAAGATTTGATCGAACCACCCGTGGACATCACAGCCGAGGGCACTATCCAAATTCCGGAGTCTCCTGGTATCGGGGTTTTTCCCCAGGAAAAGCGGATAAAACAAGCGACCCTCCGTCATGAAGTTTTCCGGAAAAAGACATCCATCTAAGAAGGAATCCCGCTCCTTTTTTTTATTGAAAAAAATCGGATATCGTGTAATACTTTTTTTGTCAGCCTGCGTATAAACTGTGGAGAAGGATTAATGGGTCTTTTTTTTCACATCGTTCTTATCATTCATAATGGTGTGTCAGAGTGAGTATGAGTGAAACGAAAGTTAAAAAGATACGTCATCGCTTCAGGACGTATAAGGAGGGCGATAACGTTATGCTTAACAAGAATACAAAGATTAAGTGAGGAGGTACGAAATTGAAGAAAAAAGCGGTTCTGACTCTGGGTTTGTTCGTGATGCTGCTCTTGGTGAGTGTTTCGTCAGCCCAGGAAAAGCCGAAGGCTCAAGCGAAGGCACCTAATCCTGTCGCAGCCATGACCAAAGGAATGACAGAGCGACTCGCCAGCGGTCTTCATGTCAAGAACATCGTCGGCGACCCGGTCAAGGTCGGCAAAATGACGATCATCCCGATCATCATGGTTGACGTCGGGTTCGGAGGAGGAGGCGGCGGCGCCCCTGGAGGCCAGCCGATGGGAGGCAGCGGTTTTTACATCAGCGGAAACGCCAAGCCCGTAGGATTCGTCATCGTCACCAAGACCGGTGTTCAATTCGTCCCGGTTGGCAAGATTCCCCGGAAATAAGGAGGTCACGATGAGGATTAAACGGAATGTTGCAGTCATCGCAGCCATACTTTTTCTTTTCTCTGGCCTTCTGATGTCCCAGGGGAAATCAGCCGTGGATGAGGCCTTCAAGAGCTTTGACAAGATGATGTCGATCATCAAGGTCAGTTCTGTCATCGGAAAACCCATCCAGGAAGGGAAGATGATCATTATTCCCTTTTCGAAAATTTCTTACGGCCTAGGTGCCGGCGGCGCCATGATGGGCTACGGTGGAGGAATGGGAGGCAAAACCATCCCTCTGGGTGTTTTAGTCATCGAGGGAGATGACGTTCGGGCAGAGCTTTTTCCGTTCGAAGAGAAAAAGCCGTCCTTCTTTATGCAAATGTTACCGATGCTGATCGAGTATCTTCCTAAAATGATGGGACAGAAATCGAAGGCCAAGACCACACCTTCGCCTCCTAAGAAGGAAAAGGAAAAGTCCGGGGCCTCTTTAGGAAAGAGTTCGTTGGATCAAGCCATAAAGCTCTTCGAAGAAGAAAAACACTCGGAAGCCCTGGATGTTGTGGATTCCCTGCTCACCGCTGACCCCAACAATCCCGATCTCCATGCCTGGAAAGGAAATATCATGGGTAGTCTCGCCTCCGGCGGGAACCCGATGGATATGATGAAATACGGGATGGGGGCCATGGAAGAATACGAAAAGGCCCTCGAGCTGGATCCCGACCACGCCATGGCGCACTTCGGTCGAGGTGTGGGAAGGATGGTGGCTCCCCCTGGCTTCGGCGGAGATCTGGACGGTGCGGTCGAAGATCTCGAATTTGCCTGCAAAAAGGAACCCTTCCCTGAGGCCTATTATCAGCTCGGAATGGCCTACAAGAAGAAAGGTGAGATGGGGAAAGCCAAAGAAGCGCTCAAGAAAGCCCTAGAAATGAATCCAAAGCATAAGAAGGCCGCCAAAGCCCTGGCCGAGATCAAGTAGATACGTAATCGTCAAACAGATTCTTTTATAGGATTCGATCTGCCCCAGAAAAAAAAGTCAAGATTTCTTAGACTAATCTCCACATCATCTAGGCGAAAAGGCTGATTGCAGATGGAGATTTATGAGGCTCCATCTGACTGGTCCAAACCTTAAGAACTAGTCCCTGACGCCAAATTATCCTTGAATTCATTAAATTATTAAGATATCCTTATAAATGATTTTAGGTCTTAACAGCTGAATATCGTCTAGCAAATATTCTGATTTTTTGGGAGAGCGAGGATGGCTAGATTAGGCAAGAGTGACCAAAAATGGCTGGAGGAAAAGTTCGGAGAACGGGCCAATTTCAACCCGACAGAGAGGCTTCTGTACAGCCATGATATCGCTGCGATACCCAGTCTTTTTAAGCCTTTGATCGGAAAGACAGTCCCGAACGTTGTCGTTCAGCCCCGGGATGAAGCAGAGCTTGTCGAATTGATGCGCTGGGCCTCCGAGAATAAAATTCCGGTCGTGCCCAGGGGGAAAGGATCCTCTGGTTACGGGGGTATCATCCCCACCCGCAGAGGTATCGTGGTTGATTTCTACAGGATGAAAGATGTTGTTTCCGTTGACGCTGAAAAGGAAACAGTCACCGTGGAACCGGGTATTACCTGGGAGCAGCTTGACCGGAAGCTTATGCCCGAAGGACTGACGATTCGCCTCTACCCCACAAGCTATCCCTCCTCCTCGGCCGGAGGCTGGTTGGCTCAAGGTGGAGCCGGTATCGGTTCCTATGAGTATGGTTGGTTTGCGGATAACGTCGTCAATGCCCGAGTTGTGTTTCCCAGCGGCGAGGTCAAAGAATTTTCGGGTGAGGACTTAGAAGTTATCGCCGACGCCGAAGGAACGACGGGGTTGATCAGCCAGCTGACAATTCGAATCCAGAAGCTTACAGAGATCGGTGTCTCGGCTTTTGCTTGTCCAGATGCCCACAAGCTCTCCAGAATATTTCAGCATTTTATCGATGAAAAGCTTCCGATTTGGTCTGCCGTATTCATAAACCCGAGAATGGCCGAGATGAAAAACCGCGCCCCGGTGATGACCCATCACGATAAACCCGTCGAAGAAAAGATCATCCTCCCCGCTGCTTACGTAGCCACTCTTGCCTTTCGAGAAGCTGACCGGGATAAGATTGTTCCCAAACTTTCCGAAATCATCAAGAAGTGCGAGGGCGAAATTTTGCCCCAGAGAATCGCCGATCATGAGTGGGAGAACCGGTTTAAGTTGATGGTGGTCAAGAGGCTGGGGCCTTCTTTGGTGCCGGCTGAAGTGGTCATCCCCTTAGACAAGCTGGGTGTGGTCATGGAGGAGATCGAGAACAAGGTCAACCAGCCCGTCGTTAAAGAAGGGGTCATCATCCAGAGAGGTAGAGACGGAACTCCCGAAGCTGTTCTCCTCGGGTTTATTCCCAGCGACCAGAGAAAATTTTCTTACAATTTCGTGTTCGGGTTGGTGCTGACCATCATGAAGATTGCTCAGAAGCACGGCGGCCGCCCTTACGCCACCGGACTGTATTTCACGAGCAAGGCGGAACGAATCCTAGGAAAAGAGCGGACAAAAAGCCTTAAATCCTTCAAGAAAAAGGTGGATCCGCGGGGGATCTTGAACCCGGATAAAGTCATAAACGGCAATCTCGTCAGCAAGGCCCTCGGAGTGGCCAACCTCTTCGAACCGTTTGTCAGGCCGTTCGGCAACAACGTGGTCACCCGAGTCGGTGAGCGTCTCGAGAAGCCCGTCCGGGGCATCCCTTCTGATGTAGCCTGGTATGCCTATGCCTGCTCTCAGTGTGGATACTGTGTAGATGAATGTGATCAGTTCTACGGGCGCGGCTGGGAAAGCCAGTCGCCACGAGGCAAGTGGTATTGGCTGCGGGAGTATATGGAAGGAAGAGCCAAATGGAATCAGTTCATGGTCGATACCATGCTCGTCTGCACGACCTGCGAATTTTGCAACCTGCGCTGCTCGGCGGTGCTGCCGATCGAACCGGCCTGGATGAAGCTTCGGGGAAAGCTTGTCCATGAAGATAAAAAGATGACCTTCCCTCCGTTCGAGATGATGGCCGCGGCCCTGCAAGCAGAGGGGAATATTTGGGCTGGGTATCGAAAGGACAGGACTTCCTGGTTTCCTGAGGAATTATTGTCCAAACACGGTCCAGGAGTCAAGAGTGAGAATATCTATTTCGCTGGGTGTACGGCTTCCTACGTCGAAAACGACATCGGAAAGGCTTCTGTCACTCTCCTCGATGCCGCTGGGGTTGATTTCACGTTCCTGGGCAATGTCGAAAACTGCTGTGGTACCCCGATGTTGGTGGCCGGAAAATGGGAACTGTTCGGGGAAATTATGAAGAAAAACATCGAAGCGGTTAGGGCCTCTGGAGCCGATACGGTCATCACCTCCTGCCCAGCCTGTGACATGATGTGGCGCCACACCTATCCAGAGTGGGCCGAGAAATTAGGGGTGGACTATGACATCAAAGCCAAGCACTACAGCGAGGTGGTTGCCGAGAAAATCAGGAACGGTGAATTCAAGTTCACCCATTCCATAGAAAAAAAGGTGACCTGGCATGATTCCTGTCACATCGGCCGGGTGTCTGGAGTGTACGAAGAACCCCGAGAGATCATCAAGGCCATACCAGGAGTTGAATACGAGGACATGGCGCACAACCGACAGGAGGGTCACTGCTGCGGGAGTGTTCTGACTCTGATCAAAGACCCCTTGGTTGCCCACGATGTGGGTAAGATTCGTCTGGATGAGGCCGAGGAGATCGATGCCGATTCTGTCCTGGCCCTCTGTCCCTGCTGTGAGTTTCAGCTTCGCGTGTCTAAGGAAAAGAAGGATCTCCCCGTAGAAATCCATGATCTGGCGGCCTTTGCCTGCAGAGCTTTGGGAAAAGAATTTGAAGATCCCAGCCCTGAAGTCTCCAAACAGTGGGCCGTTTTCGAAGGCATGATCGCCCTGATGACACCTCAGGGATTTTCAGACCTAATGTCCACCATGTGGCCCGAGCTTCTCGATGCCATGCCACTGGGCATGGGCGGGATGATGCGGTTTATCGGTAAGATGGGGTTTGTCGGGGATGCCCTGTTCGCGATGATGAAACCCGTGTTTCCTATCCTTTTTCCCAAGCTTCTTCCCGGGATGATGCCCAAAGTGATGCCGACCATGCTCGAGCGGGTGGCCCAGAAGATCCCGATGCCGGATTACATGGCGGAGCAGATGCCGGGAATGATGCCCAAAGTGATGGACAACCTGATGCCGAAGATGCTGCCCGATGTCGTTCCCTTGGCCGTCCCCAACATGATCGCCTTCCTAAGAGGAAGACGGGGTCAGACTTTGAAAACTTGAATTATTTTATCAACATTGAAGCCTGCCCTTGAGGCTCTCATATCAATAATCCAAAAAAAACTCAAGTTTTCAAAGTGACTCCAAAAAAAAGGGCGGTTCGGAGAACCGCCCTCATAAAAATCTCTTGTTGCTCTATTTCGTCTTCCTGATCAAGATATCTCCACCATAGGTGTTAAACACGAATTCCGGACCGCCGCCGTTGATCTTGCCCATGATGTATTTGTCGAAGCTGATCTTGTACTGACCTCCCTCTATACGTTCATCCTTCTCGATTTTCTGGACAGATGTGTCGATCTGGATATCGAAATCGCTGTAGATCTCTCCGTGTTCGGATTTCATCTTAACGGTCGCTTTGATACTCGAGGGGAAGGTGACATCGATATCGCCTGCCCAAGTGCTGAAAGACATCGGCTTTCCGGGGGTGACCTTGGCAAAGATGACGGTGATGTTTCCGCTGAAGGTGTGGGCCACGACCGTCCCGGAAATGCCTGTGAGGTTTAACGCACCAGCGTGATGATTGACCTCGATGTCTCCGGTTATGTTATCGACTGTGATGTCACCGCCGGTGTGAGCGCTAAGCTCAAGGGACGTAGAAAAAGGCACTTGAAGTGTCAGGTCCACAGCGTGTCTCATGGAAGAAACATCCACTTCCATCTTGTTATTTTTTTCTTCGACCGACAGTCCTGTGATGAGCGGGGCTTGAATCCGGCGCATTCCTTCGGTGTTCTTTTTCTCTTTCTCCTCTTCTTCTGTCCTAGTCCTAGCTCTGGCGTAAATTCTGTCGGCGCGGGCAAATTCTCTTAATTGAGCTTCTTCCTCGGGTTCCTCAACCTTCCTGGTGACCGCCCTGGCCTCGATGATGACTTCTTTACCGTTGTATCCTTTGATGGTGATCGAGCCTCTATGGACTCCGACTTCGAGGAATCCAGGCTTCGAGGGGTCACTGAAGGAAACCGTAGCCCGATCGGCCCTGCCTTCCTGACTGAAGGAAACGACGCCAGCGATGAAGACGAAACAAGCCAAAACGATAATGAAATTGAGTTTTTTCATTTTTTATCCTCCTATTATCATGATTTTCTTTTAGCGATAAGGATATCTCCGTTCAGGGTATCTATTTTGATTTCGGGTCCGCCTTTGCTGATGCGGACACCTATGAAGCGGTCGCTTTTGTAAATATATTTTCCCTTGTAACGGCCTTCCTTGGCCGCCCTTGAGGGAAGGTATTCGAAAGGAAAGTCAGAGTAGGCATCTCCGGTGAATGTTTTAAGCCGAAAGTCGGCTGAAAGGTTTTCACGGAAGGACACTTCGACCGTCCCGTTGACTGTGCTGAAGGAACAGGCGGATTGTGGGTTCTGACTGAAGAGAACTTCCACTTTTCCGTTGACCGTGTGGGCTTTGCCTGAACCGTTCACATCCGTCATCTCAATCTTGCCGTTAACGTTCTTGACCTCGAATGCGCCTTCAACGTTTTGAACCGAGATATCTCCATCGGTGACAGTCTTGAGGTAAACATCTGTCTGGTGGGGCATCTTGATTTCATAGTCATAGTGGACTTGGTAACCGGGGTTCCGCCACTTCTTCCATCGTCCTCTTTTGTTCTGGCAGCGGAAGGGACCGTCCACATACAGGTCGATGGCGTTCCCGTCTTCTGTGATTTCGAGACTCACCTCGTTTTTGGCTTTTTGAAGTCT
>CAYGBF010000437.1:0-6491 GCA_964348035.1 uncultured Eubacteriales bacterium
AAAAAACCGTATCCCGATGAAAGAAACAAACAAAGGGATTTATCTTCTACTCTTGAGATTATCAAGAAACAAGCGGATCATTCCAGGAAGACTCCCTGAGACGAACTTCCCTTCAGGCCAATACCTGTACGTCGGCAGGTCTAAGAACAGTCTTCAAGGGAGGATTAAACGTCACCTGCGGAGACAAAAAAAAACTTTCTGGCACATCGATTATTTGCTTCAAGAAGCTGAAATCGAAGACATCTGGATAAAACCGGAGTGTTTCGACGAATGCCTCATCATCCACGAAATTCACCGTCTCTTCGCCCAATCTCGGTATCCCGTGAAAACATTTGGAGCCTCGGACTGCCGCTGTCCAGGGCATCTACTGTATTTTGGGACGGATGGTCTGAATACAGACTCCTTGGAAAACACACTCGACTTAGAAAGGATGGCTATGGATGAAGCTCGAGTTTAAACCCATAGGTGTAGTCCATTCCCCTTTTAAAAAAAGGGAAGATATTCAGCCTAAGAAATACGCCAATGCCCGCGGGTTCGATCATATCCAGGGTGAACTGGAAATCTACAAGGAATTCGAGGCGGGCCTAAAGGACACGGAGGGCTTCTCCCACCTGATGGTCCTGTTCGATTTTCATTTATCTGAGGGATTCAAACTTCATACCTTCCCTCTCCTGGATGATAAACTCCGCGGCGTTTTCTCCACCCGCAGTTCTCATCGTCCCAACCCGATCGGGCTGACCATCGTCAAAGTGCTGGAGCGCAAGGGGAATGTTCTTAAAGTCTCGGGTGTGGACATGATCGAAGGCACTCCGATTCTTGACATCAAACCTTACATACCCAGAGACCAAAAATCACCGATTGCGCTCGGCTGGTTAGAAGGCAAGATAAAATAGGAAAGTATTGGTAAAAAATTCAATTATGTATACAAGGAGGTTTTAAAAATGAGTAAGCAGTTACTCGCCATTCTCACTATTCTTCTCCTGCTCACCGCGCCCTCGATCCTGCGAAGCTCCGACATCTTTCCCTATATGTACAAAGTTGAAAAGCTAGACAACGGATTGACTGTTGTCTCCATCCCCCTCAACAACCCTGAAATCATCTCACATTATGTCATCGTCCGCACCGGCTCTCGCAACGAGATCGAACCTGGAAAATCCGGTTTCGCCCATTTCTTTGAGCACATGATGTTCAAGGGAACCAAAACCATGCCCACCGAGGCTTACAACGATTTCATCACCGAGCTTGGCGCCGGGACCAATGGTTTTACGAGCGATGACTACACCTGTTACTTTGTCGTCTTTGCTGGGAGAGATAACATGGAGGAGGTTATCAAAGTCGAGGCAGACAGGTTTATAAACCTGTATTACGACGAAGAAATGCTTAAGACAGAGGCCCCGGTCATCGAAGGCGAATACTACGCCAGCGTCTCCAACCCCTCTCGCCGTCTGTACGAAACTCTTCGGAACACCGCCTTCGAGAAACACTCATACGGGCACACGACCCTCGGTTACCTGGAAGACATCCTCGACATGCCGAATCAGTACGAGTACAGTCAGCTTTTCAGAAAACGCTTCTACGCCCCCGATAACACCGTCCTCCTCGTCGCCGGTGATTTCGACCACGAACAGTTAATGGACTATGTCCACAAGTATTACAGCGATTGGGAACCCTCAAATTATACGCTTGTCACACTCGTAGAGCCCCCTCAAACAAAAGCTAAAAGAGCTCATTACGACTGGCCGACAAGGACCCTGCCCCGTCTGGCGATTGGATTCCATGGGCCGGCCTACTCGGATGAACAAATCGACATGGCCGCTCTGGATCTGATGTCTGAAATCGCCTTTTCCCGCTCCTCGTCTCTGTACCAAAGACTGGTCATCGATGAGCAGAAATGTCAATCCCTTAATGCCAGCTTCTCCGACCGGCGCGATCCGTATCTTCTGGTCTTTAACACAGTCGTCAAAAAGGAAGAGGATCTGCCCTATGTGGAAAAGGCCATACTCAAAGAACTGGAGAGGCTCAAACAGGAACTCGTGGATGAAAAGGCTTTGGCTGATATCAAGTCCAATATCAGGTATTCTTTCGCCAATTCTTTGGGCACCACTGACGGCATCGCCAGCAGCCTGCTTTTCTACCTCAACCTGACCGGCGATCCGGGAACCGTGAACAAGCTCTTCGATCTCTACGACAAAGTCACTCCGCAGGACATCCAGGAGATGGTAAAAAAATATTTCAGGACAACAAACAGCACGGTCGTGACCTTGTCAGGGGGGAAAGCCAAATGAGAAAAAAGCATAGAATCTATTCACCGGGGATCCTGTTATTGGGATTATCTATCCTGCTTGTCTCCTGTGCCAAAGAAAACCCGAACAAGCTTGCTTCAGAACTCCTCCCTGTCGAAGGAAATCCTTTGGTGAGCTTCCGGATTCTCCTCAAGGTAGGTTCGGCCCACGATCCCCAGGGCAAAGAGGGACTCTGCCAACTGACATGCAGCTTGCTCGCTAACGGCGGCACCAAAGACCTGACCTTCAAAGAAATCCAGAAGAAATTTTACCCGATGGCAACTTCCGTCAGACTAAGGGTGGATAAAGAAATGGCCGTCTTCACCGGCCAGGTCCATCTCGACAACCTGGAGAAGTACTACGAAATCCTCAAGGCCATGCTCCTCAATCCTGGGTTCCGTGAGGAGGATTTCCAGCGTATCAAAACCAACCAGATCAACTTCTTAGAGAAAACCCTGGTCGGGAACTGGGACGAACAGTTCGGCAAGGAGATTTTGAACCTGATGATGTACGCGGGTCATCCCTACGGCCATCACGATTCAGGGACAGTCGAATCCCTCCAGGCCTTGACTCTCGAGGACGTCAAGGCTTTCTACAAACAGCATTTTCTCCAGGGAAACATCACTATCGGGTTGGTAGGCGGATATCCCGTCGATTTCCCTCCAAAAGTGATGGACGATTTTTCCGCCCTGCCACAGGGATTCACAGCCGCTCTTGGACTGCCCGAACAGAGGATGCCGGAAGGGCTCGAGATCGTCATTGCCGACAAAAAGACTCCGGCGACAGCCATGTCCATGGGCTTCCCTGTGTCTCTTTCTCGGTCCGACGATGATTTCTTCGCTCTCTGGATTGCTGGCTCTCATTTCGGCGAGCACCGACAGCATCTCTCCTGGCTTTTCCAGAAGATCCGTGAGGAAAGAGGCCAGAATTATGGGGACTACGCCTACATCGAGCACTTCATCCAAGGACGGCGGAAGTATCCGGCCACCAACTACTGCCGACAGCAGCAGTACTTCTCCATCTGGATTCGTCCCTTGGCCAACTCCAACCGGCACTTCGCCCTACGTCAGGCTCTTATGGAACTCAAGAAACTCGTGGAGGAAGGGATTCCGAAGGACAGGTTCGAATTGACCAGGACATATTTGCTGAATTACACCAAACTCTATACTCAGACCTTAGGCGAAAGGCTGGGCTGGCAGATGGATTCCCATTACTACGGCTATGAAGACTTCCTGGCTGAGGTTCAAAAAAGACTCCCCAAAATAACCCATGATGATGTCAACAAGGCTATAAAGAAATACATGAACTTTGACAACCTGTACATCGCTTTGATTACTGAAGATGCTCATGGTTTTAAGGACGCCTTGGTGGCTAATACGCCTTCCCCCATCACCTACGCCAACCCGAATATGCCCGAGGAAATCCTGGAGGAAGATCTGATCTACCAGATTTTTCCTCTTGACGTGAAACCAGAAAACGTCTGCGTCGTTCCAGCCGAAGAGTTCTTCCAGAAGGCTGGTCTGCCGGAAAGCAAATAGGACAGAGACTGGAGATTTACACAAGGCTTTCAACTAGGGCTTATGAAGGCGTACAGGAATATGTTTTGCAAATAACTCGAAATCCTTGTTTATCGTATAGATGGGAAGTTCATTCCGTACACTTACGGAACAAATAAGAAAATCGGTGTTCGATCCCTGTAGCCCTTTAGAACGGCAGAGATTAAAGTACCTTGCTGCCTCCACATAATCATCAGTGAAGATGGGAAGATCCGTGAAACTGTCAAGGCGCTTTTTAAGATTATTGAATTGGGATTCACTGCGGATGCCAGACAAAATCTCCTGCCGTATCGGTCCTATCATCTGCACACGATGGTCCTGTATGAGGCTGCGCAGTTCCTTTATACAGGGGAGGCGGCTTTGATCTCCACGCCGGAGAGCTGATGACCAAATGCTGGAATCCACAAGGATCTTCATGCTCTTTTCCTCTGTTTCTTGTAATCATACCTAGGGTCATAGTCCACACTTCCGAACAGCGCCAGAAGCTTCTGCTGCTCCAGATGCTCAACGTACTCTTTCAGTGCCTGGGTCACCGCAGCTTTCTTGGTTCTATGCTTTCCGAGTCTCACGGCTCTCTCTATAAGCCGATCATCCAATTGAAGATTGGTCGCCAAGATCATCACCTCCTCGATATCCACACATGATTCTACACAAAATTATGTGTGGCATCAAGAGGAAAGCTCAGACTTTAATGACGAAAACCATAAGCTTTTTATCTCGTTTGAAATGGGCAGAGGTAAAAAGATACTCTAGAAACGTATGGGCTTGACGCATTAATAGTTCCTTGATATCCTTCTGCTGATCAAGCCATGGGAAAATAAGGGGACAGCAATGGCCATCAAAGCCCCAAATGTCAGGCAGATAATCCTGACAACAACGGATTGACCGAGTCATTGATTATGTTATAGGTTTGCTCATGGAACAACAAAGCAAGAAGTTTTATCTTCGGGAAGTTCGAAAATGACCGAAAAAAAATTCATGAGCGCAGTAGCAAATGGGAAAGAGGACATTCTACAGATTTTTCTTGACATCCTCAACAGCACTAAAACGCCTTATTGTATTGTCGGTGGCCTTGCCGTCAATGCTTATGTCGAACCCGTGGTCAGTCTCGATCTAGATGTTGTCATAAAGATCAAGGATATCGATAAAATTATCAAAAAAGCTGTTGAAAAAGGATTGAAGGTCGAAAGGTTCGAACACAGCGTGAACTTGACGAGCTCTAAGTCTGACCTAAGAATTCAGATTCAAACCGATCCCCGCTATCAAGAATTTCTCCCCCGCGCTTCATCCAAAGAAGTGCTTGGATATAGAATGAAGGTAGCCTCTATTGAAGATGTCCTACAGGGAAAAGTTTGGGCGTATTTAGATGAGAAACGCCGGATGAGCAAACGACAGAAAGATTTGGCTGATATCATCCGACTGGTAGAATCTTATCCTGCACTTAAGCAGCTTCTCTCCCCCAGCATTCTTGAAAAATTGCATTAATTCATCGCCGACTGTTTAATCAATACTCCCTACAGATCATATGAATAACTCTGGTTTCGGAATTGATATTCTTCTGCTGAAATCATCTGAGAGAGGATATGGGAGTTAAATGTCCCAAATGTCAGACCGATAACCCTGATACCCAAAGTTCTGCGGTGAGTGTGCTGCCCCACTCCAGCCTTCCAAAGAAATCGGTGTAACCAAAACCATCGAAACATCTGTTGCGGAGTTCAGGCGGGGAACCCTATTCGCTGAAAGATACGAAATCATCGAAGAACTGGGCAAGGGTGGGATGGGCAATGTCTTTCGTGTTGAGGATACGAAGAGAAAAGAGGAAATTGCACTGAAACTCATCAAGCCTGAGATTGCATCGGATGAAAAGACGATAGACAGATTCCGGAATGAGTTGACCACGGCTCGCAAGATAAGACACAAGAACGTCTGCGGCATGTATTAAAAATAGGATCACGTTTCAACATTTGACATTTATAAAAAACATGTTTCCTAATCTTTATTTGTTTAAGCTGAGAGATTTTTTTGTCAAGCGCTCTAATGTGATCCCATAATCGAGTAAAAATAAGGAATGTCAAATGTTGAGACGCGACCCCTTTTTACTTTTTACAAGGCCGTCAATCTATAATTCTGTCTCAGTTCTTTCTCGATTCAGGATGAACACATCAAATTCTCCGCCGCAATATCTTTGAATCAACTGTCTGAGTTCCTGGATTGTATCTTCCATGTCTGCGGCGGTCACGGGTGGGAGCCCCTCGGCTACCAAAACAACATCCTTGGTTTCTTCCGTCATCTTGGTCTTCTCGCATTCGCGCCAGTTCCAGCGGCGGCAGAGCACTTCCTTCGAATCCACGTAGACCACTTCTCCCGGTTGGGCCGTTTCGGCCTCTTTCACGTTGAGGGGAATGAAAGTCTCTTTTCCCCGGGCAATGGCAAGAATGATATCGCCCTCCACCTTCTCCAGGTCATCTCCCCCGACCGGTATCATGTGTTTTATCGATATGAAGTTGTAAATATCGACGATCTTGTTGATCGGCCGCAGATCCAGTCCCTTCAAAATCATCCTGTACAAGCTCTCCACGGAGCTCTTGTATTTTTTGGGCTTGGCCCCGAACAGAGAATAGGCTTTTCTCCAGGCTTCTATCCTCGGCTGTTG
>CAYGBF010000438.1:0-7174 GCA_964348035.1 uncultured Eubacteriales bacterium
TCCAGATGGCAGTTCAAGCTCTCCGGCCTCTACCAGCTGCCTTTCGGGTTAAACGTCAGCGGCGTTTTTACGGCTCGTGAAGGATACGTCCGGGCTACCCATGTTCTTATTCAAGTTCCAGGAATAGGACAGGAAGAGATCTACGGGAATCCCGACGGCAGTCGAGGAAAATTCGGAGACCAGCGGCTTCCTAATCATTATGTGCTCAACTTGAGGTTGGAGAAATCCTTCCGGATTTCCGATACTTCCAATGTCGCTGTCGCTGCTGATGCCTTCAACATGTTAAATTCGGCTATTTCGTTGCAGAAAGAGGGTCGCATCACTGCAGATACGTTCGGACAAGATCAGATGGTTCTCAGCCCGAGAGTATTCAGACTTGGAGTACGGTTCGAATTCTAGGCCGCTTTTTTCATTCGGACAAAGCCCCTTCCGCTCCGGCGGAAGGGGCTTTTTTTTGCCTGCTGTCGATGCTAAAATTTGAATATTCTGAGTGAGAAAGAAAACTTAAAAATGAGAAGAAATTGTCGATCTCCAGCTCTGGTTGTCATTTTAATAGTTTTATTGGTTTCTGTTTTTGGATTCTCTAAGACAGATGAAAAAAAATCAAAGTACAATTTTCTGTTAATCACCATCGATACCTTACGGCCGGATAGGCTGAGCTGTTACAACCCAAAAAATGTCGAGACACCGAACATCGATAAGATGGCCCAAACAGGAATTTTGTTTAAGAGGGCCTTTGCTCATACGCCGACAACCCTTCCCTCGCATACCAACATTTTTCTCGGGACAACGCCCCTTTATCATGGAGTTCATGACAATGCGAATTTCGTTGTCAACGAGGAATTCTTGAGCTTGGCTGAACATTTAAAAAGACACGGATACTCTACGGGCGCCTTTGTCGGTGCCTTTCCCTTAGATTCGAGGTTCGGTTTGACCCAGGGATTCGACGTTTACGATGACAATTACGGAAGTAAGAGTAATCAGGAATTTTCTTATGTGGAGAGAAGAGCCGGCGTTGTCGTCGATAGAGCCCTGAATTGGATCAAGGAGCAGCAGAACCCATGGTTTCTCTGGATTCACTGCTTCGATCCCCACCAGCGGTACGATCCTCCAGAGCCTTTCAAAAAGCAGTATCCAGGACGCTCCTATGAAGGCGAAGTCGCTTATGTAGATTTTGAGCTGGGAAAGCTGTTTGACTACCTGGAGGAAGAAAATCGTATGGATGATACATTCATCATCTTCACCGCAGACCACGGGGAAGCTTTAGGGGAGCATGGAGAAAAGACACACGGGTATTTTGCTTACAATGCCACCCTCTGGGTGCCTCTGATTGTATGTGTTCCGGGCATCAAACGAGGGGAAGCCCATCAAACCGTCTGTCATACGGATATTTTTCCAACCGTATGTGATATCCTGGGATTAGAAAAACCTTCTTCTCTCCAAGGACTGTCGCTTTTACCCCTGATGGAGGAGAAAAAGTTGGATAAGAGGATGATTTATTTCGAGTCTCTGTATCCTTATTACACCCGTGGCTGGGCGCCACTCCGGGGTTTTATCCTGGAGGAGGAAAAATACATCGACTCACCGATCCCTGAGTTATACAACCTGGAAGAAGACTTCGATGAGCATGAAAATCTGGCTCAAACAAAAAATATAGGTGAGTACAGCAAACGTCTTTCGAGATTAATTGAGGACCAGACCTACGATGATAAAAAAAAGACCACGAAACGAGTCGATCGAGAGGCCCTCGAGAAGCTCAAGAGTCTGGGCTACGTTTCTGGAACCCAAAGTCCCTCAAAAGAAAGCTTTACTGAAAAGGACGACCTGAAAACCCTTCTTCCTTATCAAAATAAATTGATGGAGGCCATAAGGGCCTACGACAGCTCTCGTTTTGAAGAAAGTATCTCCATCCTAAAAAACATCATCAAGGAAAGAAAAGATATCTCTCAAGCCTATTCCCATCTGGCCACGGTCTTTAAAGAGCAGGGAAGATTGGAGGAGGCGATAGATATTCTCCAGCAGGGATTAGAAAACAACCCAGAGAGCTACAAGATCATCGAGATCTACGGGATCATGCTCACTGAAGTCGGACAGTATGATAAGGCAGTCGAAATCCTCCAGGAAGGATTAAAGTACATTGATTATGATCCTGAGATATGGAATTATCTGGGAGTCGCCTACTGGAAGAAGGGAGATTTCCCGAACGCCCATGATGCCTTCCAGAAGGTTCTGTCCTTGGACGAGAACTACCCCGTCGTGCTTAATAATCTTGGGTCTCTGTATCTGTCTCAGTCTTTGAAAACAAAAAATGCCGATGATTTAAGACAAGCCATCCAGAATTATAGGAAAGCTATAGAACTCGATCCCGAGTATGCAGAAGCTTACAATGGCTTAGGTAGTGCATACGGGAATGCCGGGGAGTTGGCGGCAGCGATTCGATGTTGGGAAAGGGCTGTAGAACTCAAGCCGGATTATTCCTTTCCCCTTTATAACCTCGGTCTTTCCTATTTAACCAAAGGGAATAAAAGCAAAGCGTTGGGCTACTTCGACAGGTACAAAGAAAAGCATTACCAAAGGCTTTCGTCAGAAGAGAAGAAAAAACTCGACGATCTCATCCAGAGATGTCAGGAGAGATAAATATTCAACAGGGATAGGATCATGAAGAGTTCTAAATGGATATGGAGTTTTTTCATCATTCTTCTTTTTATCCGGCCCATACAGCCGGCGGAAAAGATCAAGGCAGAAGATCTTTCTGAGAAGTACAGGGAGTGGCTCGATATGACGAGCTATATCATCCTTCCCCAGGAAAAAGATGTTTTTTTCCAGCTGACTTCGGATAGAGACAGGGATCTTTTTATCAAGGCCTTCTGGCGTCAGCGGGATCCGACGCCCGGGACACCTCAGAATGAATACCAGGAGGAGCATTTGAAGCGTTTCGCCTACGCGAATACCTACTATAAGCGGGGAACTCCTCGTGAAGGATGGATGACTGACATGGGAAGGATGCATATCATCCTCGGGCCTCCTTCGAGCATCGAGAGGTTTGACAGCGAGGCGGGTATCCATCCCTGTCAAGTGTGGTATTATTATGGAGACAGGACAAAGGGGCTTCCGACCTATTTTGCCGTCCTTTTCTACAAAAGAGGAGGAGCTGGAGAGTATAAACTGTACAATCCCACCACCGACGGCCCTGGCAGTCTTTTGATCGGCGGGTCTGGGAGGATCGTGGGGGATTACCGGGCTGCATACCAGAAAATCAGGGAACTCGCCCCGAGTTTAGCCGGGGTGGCCATCTCGATGATCCCCGGTCAGATCCCCTCTGATTTTCAGCCCACTCCCAGGAATAACATCATCCTGGCCAATATTCTTGAGTCTCCGAAAAAGGAGTTAACCCCAACCTATGCGACTCACTTCTTGGACTATAAGGGGATTGTGAGCACCGAGTATTTGACGAATTACATCGAGAGCTTCGGTCTTGTGGCGGTGGTCCGGGATCCTGTTCTGGATATGAATTTTGTTCATTTTTCCATCAACCCCAAAAGCTTTTCTGCCGATTACTTTGAGCCTAAGGATCAGTATTTCTGTAATTTTCAGCTCAACGTCAGCATCAGGAAAGATGAGATCGTGATATTCCAGTATTCAAAGGATTTTCCTTTCTATTTCGACCCCTCCGCTATGGGCAGGATAAAAGGAAACGGAATTTCCATCCAGGATTCTTTCCCTTTGATCGAAGGAGAGTACAGGTTGATTGTTCTCGTCCAGAATTCTGTGGGAAAAGAGTTCAGCGTTTTCGAGAAAGATGTTTATGTTCCAGAGTCAACAGGATTACCCGGGATAATAGGTCCTATTCTCGGCTTCAAGGCTGAGCCACGGAAAGATCCTCTGCACCTGCCTTTCAAAGTCGTGGACACTAAAATACTCGTTGACCCGGAAAACACGATTTCCGCCTCCGAGGAGGTGGCTCTTTTATTCAATCTGGTCAACATATCAGATGAGATGAGGAAGTCAGGAAAGGTGAGGATCCTGGCCAACGGCCTTGGTCTCAGGAAACCGATAAATAAATCTTTTTCCCTTGACTTGAATGCTTACCCTCCTAAAGAAACTCTGGTCATCACCCACTCCATCCCGGCCAAGGAGTTTTCCCCGGATTACTATGAAATGCATTTAATCCTCGAGGACGGGGATGGGAACCCGATCGACGAGAAAAAAACACAATTTATTCTCTCTCCCCAAGAAGAGATACCTCACCCAGTCACCCTCTCCAAGTCATTCCCCATATCGAACAACTTTTTGTATTCTTATTCTTTTGCCTACCAATATGACAAAGCGAAAAACTTCCCTAAAGCAGAGGAATATTATGAAGAGGCTTACAGGCAGAAACCCGATTACTTCAGGGGCATTGTTGAGTATTCGAACTTCCTGCTTAAGATAAGGAAATTCGAGAAAAGCCTGGATTTTATCGAAAAAGTCAGCGAGGATGACGGGTTGAAATTTCCGTATTACTTGGTAAAAGGGAAGGCTTTAATCGGGATGGAAAAGCACCAAGAGGCCATAGAGTTTTTGATCGAAGGGAATAAAATCTACAACAGCGATGTTGGACTCCTCAATTCCCTTGGTCTCTGCTATTACAAGACCGGGAAGAAGAAGGAAGCCTTAGATGTTCTCAAAGCATCCCTCAGATTAGATCCGGACCAAAAAGATATTAAAAGACTCATCGACGAGATCGAGAAAAGTCAAGATTAAATAAGACAGCATTTTATGGGATACCGTACTTCTTTTAGAAATTTAATCCCCCGAAGATCAACATTTTTCAAAACTCCTGATCATGGCCATAAGTCAGCAAACAGATATCCTGCCGATGTGTTAAAAAATTAGACAGATTTTAGCCTTTTAAAACATCCTTTCCAGCCTTACCCATGTAAAACCGGTTGGCATAGATTTTGCAAAATAAAAACCGAGGATAAGCTCTGCAAAAAAAGATGAGAATCCTGGTTCAGGAGAGATGTTTACATTTTTTGGAGGAGTTATACGGTATTTCAGTGGTGACTTACTGACTTTTGTTCTGCTGACTGTATGAAAAGTAGACAATGCGGAAAGACGTGGAAGAAGTTTTACGGATCATAAAGGCGAGGCTTAAGGCTGATCCTGTAGATCCTAAGATGATCTGTACCTACGGCATCCTGTTCATCGAAGTCGGGCACTTTGAGGCGGCTATCGAGGTTCTTAGGGAAGGCCTGGCGCATAAAGAGGATGATGCCGAGTTGTGGAGTTATCTAGGCATGGCTCACTGGAAAATGGGTGATCAGGAAAAAGCCATCGCCTCGTACCAGAAAGCCATCCTGTTGAATAAACATTACCCGGTTGTTTTTTATAATCTTGGCTCTTTGTATCTTTCTCTATACGTAAAGTCAAAAGAAGACATCTATTTCAAAAGCGCCGTAAAAAATTTTAAGAAGGCTATCGACCTCGATCCCGGCTATGCCTCGGCTTACAACGGTTTGGGAACCGTTTATGTCAAAGCCAACTACATCGAAGCGGCCATCAGTTGCTGGGAAAAAGCCCTCAGGGTCAAACCTGAGTTCTCGACCGCCGTTTACAATCTTGCTCTTGCCTACTTGGCCAAAGGAGACAACGCCAAAGCCTTAGAATTCTTCGACAGGTACAAGAAGAAGCACTATGAGCATTTGACCCATGGAGAAAAAGACCAGTTCGATGTTTTTATCCGGAAGTTTCAGAAAAGTAGAGAGAGAGGAGACACAGCCTATGGCTGAAGCCGTCATGAAAACAACGGAAGTCTCGGCTCGATGGGTATAAGGGAGAACCTCGATCGAATTTAAAGAAAGGAGAGGATGGATGAAGAAGCTGATCATGATCGTCTTGCTCCTGATCCTGCTGTTCTTGTTTTTAGGTATCTAGCAGAACAGCGGGTGGAGTTAGGGGATCAGATGATGTGAGGTTGGACGTTACACGAGTTCCTCGAAGTTTTCACTGTAAATTAAGAATTGGATGAAATAGAGGATCCAGATCGTCCCTTTCTAATCCTTCAGTTCATGGCCGCAGTGAGGGCAGTTCCTCCAGGTGCTCTCCGCCGGCTTTCCGCATTCAGGGCAAACCAATTGCAGCTTTGTCCCGCAATGGGGACAGAACGTGAAGCCTTTATCCACAGGCTTTTGGCAGCTTGGACAGGGATGTGTTTCTGGTGCTGCCAGGGGAGCGCTGGTGATGTCCGAGCGGACGATGAGATAGATCAATAATCCAATCAGATTACCTATAAAAACCAGCAGAGCCCACAGAACTCCGTTCATCCCTCGGCGTTCGGCATCCTTGTAGACCCAGATTATCACGAATATCCACAGGACGAGTAGAGCCAGGGTCACCACCCGGAGCGGATTAAAGTGAACATACCCCAGAGGACCGATGTGTATGGTCCGGATATCAGGCGTCCTGACGGCATGCCAGACCCCGGGAAAAATACCCAAGGGAGAAAGAATAAAAGGCGTCATTCGCAAAACAACTATAAGAATAAGGGCGACCAACAGGATGAGGCCGACTGTTTTTGCAGTTGACGTTGCCATGTCATACCTCCTTTACCAGGCCCGGTATCAATCGCGGGCAAGTTATGATAATCTCGGCGTTTTTAACGGGCTAAATCATGTCTAAATCCTGACTTCTTCTTCGGTATTTCTGGAGGACAAGCGGGGCCAAGAAGAGCATCACCGCATTCTGAATCATGAGCGATAGCGTCACCACCGCCTGTAAAGAGAGGGGATCGTCTGTAGCCAGTTCTTTCAACAAAGCCAGGATCACGATCACGGTTAAAACGAGGAGTATGGCGAAGGCCAGCCAGATGTGAGCTGGGATTGAGGTGGCCTTGATTCGGTTGAGAAACCCGCTTTCTGCCGAATCAGACGTCTTGAGAACTTCGTGACAGATGAGTCGTGTTTGACGGAAAAGGTCTTCAGCGGGAGCAGGAGTTCTTGATTTGTTGACAGCAACCCGGATTTTTTCCAGATCGTCCTCAAAACATGCACATTCCGCACACTGGGCCATATGCTCTTCAACCTGGGGCAACCTATCTTCATCCAGGGATTCCTCCGCTAAGTCGATAAGCCATCGTTGGATTTCTTTACATTTCATGTTTCCCTCTCATTCCGTTGAATGGTGTTCGGGCTTA
>CAYGBF010000439.1:0-3977 GCA_964348035.1 uncultured Eubacteriales bacterium
ATTACCAGCAAGCTCTGGAGCTCAACCTTTTGAGTACGATTAATCTCTGCACCAAAGTCATGCCCCATATGAAGAATCAGAAATGGGGCCGAATCATCAACATGACTTTGGTGCAGAGGTTAATCGTACTCAAAAGGTTGAGCTCCAGGGCCTGCTGGTAATCATCCACTGTAAATTCATCCACCATTCCCGAGGGAGGACCTCCAGCATTGCAGACCAGGATGTCTATCGTTCCGAATTCGTTGATCACTTCATCGACCATTTTGTGGGTCTGATCTCGGTTCTTAACATCAACCGTGAACGCCTTGACCACCCCTCCTGTTTCGGCCGATATTTCATCTCTGGTTTTGAGCAGCCTGTTTTTCTCTCTGGCGCAGATCACGACCTTTGCGTCTTCCCGGGAAAGACGCAGAGCGATGGCTTTTCCGAGCCCCCGGCTGGATGCGGCGACGAGAGCCACTCTGTTTTTGATCCCTAAATCCATTTTTAACCTCTGTAGGAGGCCTTTGCGAACCTCGTTTCGTGACCTCTTTTCATGATTTCCTTGGCATCCTTATCGCACCTTATACACTTGTGGTAGATGACGTCGCCGATCTTTTCGGCAAGTTCGTTCCTTTCCTCGTCGGAGAGGAAGTAAGCCTCCATGGTGTCATAAGGCCGTGATTCGCCGTCGCTTTCATACTTGATGGTGACATTACTTCCAGCTTCGAGGACCTTAAAGGCACTTTCGGTCCAGTTGAAGTCGGCCATGCCCAAATCGGGATTGATTCGAAGATGAGCGGCGAGCGAGACAGACAGGCCCGAAGCCTGAACCTCATCAAAGCACTGGGTGAAGGTATCTGCAGTGGCGGCGTTTCCGATGTTGATCTCATAGACCGGAGTCGTGCCATCGTCTCGAAGGTACTCTTTAAAGATGTTGAGCAGCATCCGGAGCTGGATGGCGTTCTGGGTGGAAAGAAGCATGGATATTTTAAAAGAGAGATTGGGGATTTCCCGAGCATAGTAGCAGGCAGCGACAATCGTTGACCAGCTCGGATTAAGGAAGAAATTCGCACCGGTGGTCAGGGCCGCCCGCGTGATTCCATCAAGGTAGATGAGATGATTGTTGTTTCCGACTTCGACACCGCCGAGGTTACCGTAGGCAGTCCCCATATTCTTAAGGATGATTTGGCTTAATCCGTTTCCCAAATCCCTTCTCTCAAATTTCTCGCCGGTGACTTTCTCCACTCTGGCGAACCGTTCTTCGGGAAGAGGTGTTCCCAAAAGATTGGTCGTACAGAACTTGCTGGCCTGAAGGATATTTTCAGCCATGGCGAGCGTCGCCAGCAGGTCACCACTGTAGACGTAGGTCTCGGTCAAGCCAACGACTGATATCATTTCTGTCGGAAAGAGAATCTCTCCGTTTTCTGAAATTCGTCTGATACAATCAAATGTGGGCTTGGCTCCCTGAAAACCAGAGACCTGAGTGGTGCAGATTCCTTTCTTGGTTACGGATATCTGGTTCTTTTCGATGAAGTCCTCGACTTTAGCAAAACTCTTCACATATCCTTCTGATTTTTCCAGCATGTCTCCGAATCCTTTGTTCTCAGCGATACTTTTCCTCTTATCGTAATCCCTCATAGACTCGATTTGTTTGGAGATTTCTCTGGCCCCACCGTAGGACTCCAATAAAGCATCCATTGCCTTGAGGTCATTATTCCTCAGAAGTTTAAAGTGCATTCTTTTTCTCCCCGTTAGAGACTTTTATTTTTTTAATATCTTTACTCATTTTATGATTGATAGATATTTCAAGCGTCCTTTATGTTTATTAAAAAAGATGATGGTGAATGGCCAGCATGTCTGTGAGGATGGAATATCCGGTTTCGATTTTCCCGGCGCCTGGCCCTTGAATCGTAACTTTACCCAGCAAATCCAGGTCGAATGTGAGAGCGTTATTCGCACCCATGATGCCAGAAAGAGGATCAGAGAGGGAGAGCTTCTGTGGAACGACGCGGGCTTCGACTTTACCGTTCTCTTTCCTGGTCGAAGCGATGAGCTTGTACCGGCTTCCTTCTTTTTTAGCTTCCAGGATTTTCTCCTTGGAGATGGATGTGATTCCTTCCCTCTTTGCGTCAGAAGGCCTGATGTTCCCTTCGAGAAGGACATTAGAAAGGATAACAATCTTAGCCAGCGCATCGAATCCTTCCACATCCGCGGTCGGGTCGGCTTCCGCGTAACCTAATTCTTGGGCCAGTTTGAGTGCATCTTCATAATCCATCCCTTCTTCTTCCATTTTTGACAGGATGAAATTAGTGGTTCCGTTGAGGATTCCTTTGATCTCCTTAATCGTATTCCCGGTAAAGCCATGCTCGAACAGGTTGAACACCGGTGTCCCGCTCATGACCGTCCCTTCGATCCTGAAGAATACATTGTTCTCTTCTGCCAAATTTTTCAATTCGTCATAGAACAGAGCCGCAGGTCCCTTGTTAGACGTGACGGCATGCTTCTTGGTTTGAAGCGCTTTTTTGATGTGGCTTGTGGCCGGCTCTGCTGTCTGGATATCCGTGTAGGTCAATTCGGCGATGATATCCGCGTTGCACTCTTCGATGACCTGTAAAGCATCCATCTGATCGGCTTCATTGGGCTTTCCCTCGAGATATTCTCCGATGTTCTTTCCTTCCTCGAGCAGATGCAGGATTTTCTCTATGTTGATCCCATCCGGAAGGAGAAGGGAACCTTTCAGTTTATCGCTGATAGCGACGACTTGCGCTTCAAAATCAAATTCGTTTTTTAAATATTCCTTCTTCTTTAAAAGAATTTCCAGGAGGCCTTGCCCCACTGTACCGCAGCCGATAAGCCCAATTTTACGTATCATTCGATACCCCTCCTCGCAGGTGAGTTTGACATTTGAGATGTATAAGCCCTTTTATCGTGCAGGAATAGTACACGGAATGAATACATCCAAGCTAAAGTATGATTTTGCATAAGAGAATATATCATATCCATTTGAGAAAGTAAAAAGCATGAAGAAGAGAGGATGTCTGGTTGCATGAAAAGAAGGATTGCATTTTTTACGTGATTGGACTCATAAGGATTGAAGAGGACACATCTGCCTCTTCAACCGGCGATTATTATGCGTAAGTTTTTGAATTTTTCCTGTAGGCAGTGGAGAAATATCTATAGCAAAATAAATAAGATCGCCTAAGAGATAAAAACTCTAAGAGATTTTGCACTCTGCCCGATTGTTTTTCTTTCCGAAGTGTGTGGAGAGAATGGAAGGGTAGTGAAATTTTTTCACTACTCTTCTTTCTTTTACTAAATTTCGTATTTACTTCTTAACCTGTCCTTCAATCCATTCTGTGGTGACACTCTTGGGTCGTTCAATAGCCAGTCCTAGAGCCCTGTCCCAAATCAGTGAAGAAAGAACACCGATCGCACGGGATGTTCCGAAGAAGACCGTGTAGAAGTCATACTCTGTGACTCCGTAGTGGAGGAGCAGACATCCAGAATGGGCATCGACGTTGGGCCATGGATTTTTCGCTTTGCCGTGCTCTTTGAGAATATCAGGGGCAACCTCGTAGATGGCGCTAACGACTTTGAAGATTTCATCGTCGGGAAGGTGTTTGAGCGCAAATTCTCTCTGAGCCATGTAGCGGGGGTCGGTTTGACGGAGAACAGCATGTCCGTATCCAGGAATGACCTTTCCTGCTTTCAAAGTATCCCACAGATATTTGACTAACTCGTCTTTTGTGGGGACTCCTCCCAAATCTTCCTTCACTTCCATGATCCAGCGGAGGACTTCCTGGTTGGCCAGGCCGTGGAGAGGACCGGCTAACCCGTTCATTCCAGCGGACAGTGAATAATACGCGTCTGAGAGAGCCGATCCGACAAGGTGTGTGGTGTGAGCCGAGACGTTTCCTCCTTCATGGTCGCTATGGATGACAAGATAGAGGCGCATGAGCTCTTTAAACTTTTCATCTTCGACTCCGATCATATGG
>CAYGBF010000440.1:0-3899 GCA_964348035.1 uncultured Eubacteriales bacterium
GGTCTGGCTTTTCTGGTTCAGCGGCTGGGTGGACATGGGGTTCCCCTGCCTGGGATTGGCCTTCATGCTCATGGGTATGGGCTGGGTCGGCAGTCTTTTTATTGTCCCCACCACAGACCACCAAGAAAACAGCGACGAAAAAAAGGAGGATATTTTTTTTCATTCTATCGATCCGAGAACATGGAGGACGAGTGAATTTTCTATCTCACGCATTTAATTTAATACATTATATAGCAATTCTTCGAATATTCAAAAAGCGAAGGGGAAGAACGAGTTGACAACTGGAGGGGAGTCAACTTATAATCTGCATTCAATCAGGGGAAAAGGAGGAACGGTGTTCAAACGTCAGGAAAACGAGAAAAACAAAGAAACCATGAACAAAACTCAGAATGATTTCCATCCAAATGTCTCCACTATAGGACCGACATTCTCGTTCAATGGAGAAATTTCCGCCAACGAGGACTTGACCATCAACGGTTCTGTCACGGGAAAAATCGATCTCCGAGACCACAATCTCATCGTCGGTAAAGGAGGTCGTATCAATGCCGATATCCAGGCGAAGGATGTCCATATTCACGGAAGGATGAAGGGGAATATCTCTGCTTCGGGTAAAGTCAACATCGCCAAAGAGGCTAGGGTAGTCGGGGATATTTCCGCTTTCCGTATTTCCATCATGGACGGAGCCCAGTTCAAGGGAAGCGTCAAGATGATGACCTCAACACAGCCCAGAACAATTTCCGACAAGCCTCTCCCCTCTCAGCCTTAATTTTATTTTTTATCTTTGGTTATTTATTTTTGGGGCATTTTTGCATATTTGGAGTCGGGTCTCAACAAGTTACTTATATTGAATAAGTTAAATTATTGATTTCAAATAAGATGCCCAGTCCCGACCCCAAATAATCAGTAGTTTGATGCCCTCAGGTTTTTACTTTTCGTATCGATAAAACTCCGATGGGGTCTGACTAACGATGTATTCGACGGCTTTCTGGATGCAGACTCTGATCGCTTTTTCCGTGGGAGTCTTAGAAAATCCGCCTAGGGCTAGTGGCAGGGATCCTCCGACTCGCGTCCATCCTCCAAGCCCAAAACTTGAGGCTTTTCCCTCGACACTGGTGGCGGCCACTATCTGGGAGGTTTTGGTGTCGATAATCCTGATATCGATAGCGATGTGAGCCCTCTTCACTCCTCCTCCGACCCTGATACCGAGAACTTTTGTTCCTCCGCCCACTCCTTTGGCACCACCTTCGAACTCTGTTACAGCCGCGGTTATGATGAGTTCGGCTCCGTAGACTTCTCCCGTGGGCGCTTCTGTTCCTTTCTTGATTCTACCTTCCTTAGCCAGATCCTGTTCTTGCAACACAGCTCCGAGCTGCTCTCTTTCCAGGACGATGTAGCGGTTGGAATTAAACAGGGCCGTGGTGAGCATGTCTCGCATGCCGTCGCCTATCTGCTTGAAGTTGACCCCGAACAATCCCATCCATCCCGTCGCTCCGCTGCCTTTGGCTGTCTTATCCTGGAACTCTCCGACCGCTATTCTAGCTTTGGGACCGTCGTATCTTTCGGCGCGAGCCTCTCCGATCGAAGGGCCTCCAGTGGAAGTGACCTGGGCTGTCGGAGCACAGGAGCTTAACCAGATGAGCACAGCAATAAAAACCGTAAAAACGAATACTTTCTTCATAGATGCCTCCTTGTTCTCCAGGATTATAAAAACCTCAATAACGTTTGTCAATTCAACATATTTGCTATAATAACACCTAATGAAAAGATTCAAGCTTCACTCTGAATACAGTCCAAAAGGTGACCAAACGAAAGCCATCCATCAACTCTGTGAGGACCTGGAAAGACACGTTGATCATCTTGTCCTGATGGGAGTAACCGGCTCTGGAAAGACGTTTACCATGGCCAACATCATCGAGAAAGCCAACAGGCCTGTGCTTGTCATCTCTCATAACAAGACACTGGCTGCCCAACTCTACCAAGAGTTCCGAAAATATTTTCCAGGAAACGCCGTGGAGTATTTCGTGAGTTACTATGACTACTACCAACCAGAAGCCTTCATCCCGGCCTCGAACACTTACATCGCCAAAGAAGCCACGATTAACGACGAAATCGACAGGCTTAGGCTCAGAGCATCTAATTCTCTCTTCCAGAGAAGGGATGTGATTATCGTCGCTTCGGTCTCTTGTATCTACGGCATAGGTTCGCCCCAGACCTACTACTCGCAGAGCTTTCCTCTCGAAAACAACCAGGAGATCAAGAGAAAAAAGATCCTGCAGAATTTGGTCGATATCCAGTATGTCCGAGAGGAGGCGGACTTTAAGAGGGGCGGATTTCGCGTCCGGGGCGATGTCATCGAGGTCTATCCCTCCTACGAGGAATATGCCTACCGGATTGAACTGGAAGAAAACAGGATAGTCAATATTTCTGCCGTTGATCCTCTTTTGGGAAAGACTCTAGAAACCTTTGACAAAGTCATCCTTTATCCCCGAACCTTCTTCTCCACCCCTCCTGATATTATGGGCTATGCGATCCGCAGCATCAAAAAAGAACTCGAAAACAGAATAACCGAGTTCAAGAAGGAAGGAAAGCTCATCGAAGCCAACAGGATTGAGGAAAGAACACTGTTTGATCTAGAGATGCTGAGAGAGTTCGGCTGGTGTCCAGGAATCGAAAACTATTCTCTGTATCTCAGTCTTCGGAAACCCGGGGAACCTCCGTACACTCTCCTCGACTATTTTCCCGATGACTTCATGACCATAATCGACGAATCCCACGTCAGCATCCCTCAAATCGGGGGGATGTACAACGGGGACCGCTCTCGCAAACAGACTCTCGTTGAGCACGGATTCCGCCTTCCTTCTGCCCTAGATAACCGGCCTTTGAATTTCGAAGAGTTCGAAAAAAGAGTCGGGCAGGTGCTGTATGTCTCGGCCACCCCGGGTTCTTATGAACTTACAAAAAGCGGCCACCGAGTCACCGAACAGATCATCCGGCCGACAGGACTTATCGATCCTGAGGTGGAAGTGCGGCCGATCAAAGGCCAGGTTCAAGATCTGATGGCTGAAATCGTCAAACGGGCGGAGAAGGAAGAACGGATCTTAGTCACAACCCTGACCAAAAAAATGGCCGAGGATCTCACTCGGTACTACCACGAACTCGGACTCAGAGTAAGATATCTGCATTCAGACATTGATACTCTGGATAGAGTCAAGATCCTGAGGGATCTGAGGAAAGGTAAGTTCGATGCCCTGATCGGCATAAACCTCTTGAGGGAGGGGCTGGATTTGCCCGAGGTGTCTCTGGTCGCTATCCTAGACTCCGATAAAGAGGGATTCCTCCGCTCGTCTATCTCGCTCATCCAAACCTTCGGCAGAGCGGCCCGGAATGTTTCGGGCAAAGCTATCCTGTATGCCGATGCCATGACGGACTCGATGAAAAGGGCCATCTCCGAGACAGACAGACGGAGGGGCATCCAGAAAAGGTACAACCAGAAACACGGCATTACACCTCAGTCTATCCGGAAGAGTATTGATGAGGTTTTAGCGAGCGTCTGCGAGCGTGACTACCTGGACTTTTCACGTGTAGAAGAGGATAAAGCCGCATACCTCTCACCGCAAAAAAGAAAGGAGCAGATAGATAAACTAGAAAGATTGATGTCTGAAGCGGCCAAGAATCTCGAATTCGAGAAAGCGGCCGCTTTCCGAGACGAGCTCAAAAAATTAAAAAAACGGGCACTGGAAATCGGTTTATAAATGAAAAGATTATCGAAGAAAAAGCTTGAAAAGCTGCCGAGAAAGCCGGGGATTTATTTTTTTAAGAATGCTGCAGGCGATGTCATATATATCGGGAAGGCTCGTTCGATAAGGGACAGAGTAAAATCCTATTTTCAAACCACAGCC
>CAYGBF010000441.1:0-1784 GCA_964348035.1 uncultured Eubacteriales bacterium
GAGGCAGAAGCTAAAGCAGAACACCAGATATTGGCTGGAAAGGCCTTGTACAGTGCGGTGGCCAAGGCCAAGGCAATGGGGGAAGATGAAGGCTTTGCCAAGATTATCGTCGAGAAAGAGAGCTGGAAGATACTCGGCTTTCATATCATCGGACCCTACGCTCCCATGCTCATCCAGGAAGTGATAAACGCGATGGCTGTCGGAGGAACGGTGATGCCTATCATCAACGGTATGCACATCCATCCCGCTCTTCCGGAAGTGGTCCAAACCACGCTGGAGAATCTACAAGAGCCGGCGTAATTTAAACAGAAAAATAGATTGCCAGTCTCCTAATCCGTCATCCCTGCGGAGCTTGTATTTATGCAGGTAGGTAGCAGGAATTCAGGTCCTTCGCCTCGTCATCCCTGCGTAGGCAGGGATCCAGCCAGCGCGGGAATAACATAGGGGATTTTTTATTGAAAAAAAGATCTCATGCGGTTATATTAGGTAAAATTTTGGGATGATATAGGGTCGGATAAAGAGACAAAATTGAGGACCACAGGTTTTAACAACGAAAATTACTTAAAAGAACAGACCCGGGCTATCCTCGAGCGAGTTGAGAAGTTCGGCGATAAGCTCTACCTGGAATTCGGCGGAAAACTCCTCTTTGACTACCACGCGTCAAGAGTCCTGCCTGGGTTTGATCCCAACGTGAAGATGCGTCTTCTCCAGCAACTCAAAGACAGAGCAGATATTTTACTTTGTATCTATGCCGGCGATATCGAGCGGAAAAAAGTCCGGGCCGATTTTGGGATTACCTATGATGTAGATGCCCTAAAGCTTATTGATGACTTGAGAGGATGGGAGTTGGATGTAGTGGGAGTTGTCATCACTCGTTTCGACAACCAACCTTCCGCTAAGGTCTTCAAGAACAGGCTGGAGCGTTCTGGGATAAAGGTTTACACTCATCAATACACCAAAGGATACCCGACAGATATTGATCTTATCGTCAGTGAGGAAGGATACGGAGCTAACGAGTACATCAAGACCGAGAAGCCGCTAGTCATCGTCACCGGTCCCGGTCCGGGAAGCGGGAAACTGGCGACCTGTCTATCCCAGATGTACCATGATCACAAGAATGGGATAAAATCTGGATTTGCCAAGTTTGAGACATTCCCGATTTGGGATCTCCCCCTGAAGCATCCGGTGAACGTGGCCTACGAAGCAGCCACAGCGGATATCGGTGATTTTAACCTGATCGATCCCTTCCATCTCGAAACCTATAGAAAAACTGCGGTCAATTACAACCGGGATGTAGAAATATTTCCAGTCCTGAAGAGAATTCTGGAAAAACTGACGGGAGCTCACTCCATGTATCAATCTCCTACAGACATGGGAGTCAACCGAGCCAGTTGCGGTATCACCAGCGACAAAAAAGTCACTGAAGCGGCCAAACAGGAGATCGTTCGCCGGTATTTTCGTTGCAGCTGTGAATATGTTATGGGTCTGGTCGATAAAGATGCTGTCCAGAGGGTAGAGCTTTTGATGGAGAGTCTCAACCTTCGACCAAAAAGCAGGAGAGTGGTCATGCCCGCTAGAGAGGCTGCCGAGATGGCACAACGTGAACAAAAAGGACATAAAGGCATATTCTGTGGTGCGGCCATCGAATTCCAGGATGGGACGATCGTCGTAGGAAATAACTCACCTTTGATGCATGCCGCTTCCAGTCTCGTTTTGAGGGCCATAAAAAACATCGCCGGAATTCCCGAGAATGTCGATCTCCTGCCGCCCCATATCATTGAATC
>CAYGBF010000442.1:0-4767 GCA_964348035.1 uncultured Eubacteriales bacterium
AGCTGACGGTGTTCACGTCCACATCTTCATACTTATTGGTGATGGCGAGCTCTCCATCGATGTCCGAAACATCGACCTCTCCATGGCGGTTGTCGATACGTGTGTTTCCGACTTTTGCCGCTTTAACCAATCCGTATGAATTTTTGACTTTGATATCCATGCCTTCGGGCACCAGAATCTTGAAATTCGTCTCGAACCTTTTTCTCCCGAATTCGCTGCGGTTTGTCCCTACAGTCAGTGTTGTGCCATCTTGATCGATGGTCATCTGGAGCTTTTCATTGACCTCATCCGCTTGTTCTTCTGTCCTTCGCCAGATGATCTTCTGGAAGTCGATGGTGATGTTTTCGGTATCGGTCCCCTGGATTTCCACCTCTCCGTGAGCGTTCCTAAGTTGAAGTTTGGAGGGGAAGGGGGGGGTAATCTCTCTAGACTCTTCATAGGTAAACTCATCGTAGCCAAAGAAGATGTCGCCGTGGAACTCCCAATCGATGTCCAGCTGCCCGGTTTGGGCGTGGTAGAAAAAGATGCCGGTGCCGACAATCAGGATCAGAAGTAGAAATTCTTTGAACTTCATCGTTCATTCCCGAGGTGGCTCGAGTTCCTCTCTGCGTTCCTTGATCCCGAAATAGAGTTTCCAAACACCCCAGACGATGAGGATGAGAGGCCAGAGACGGGCGATCGAATCAGCCACGTTCACATCTATGTTGTGGAGCAGGAACAGAAATCCTATGATGAGGAGGATGAGCCCCCAAACCAGAGAGTCTTTTCGTTTGTAGCGTGCCATTTTATCCTCCTTCAGCTCTCAGCCGGGCCGTTCTTCTTGGTCATATAATCGACGATGAACTTCAACCCGATGACAATAACCACCACCGGCCAGAAATCGAACAGGGCGCCGTAGTCTATCACTTCAAAGTTAGCTAGAAGAAGCACAACGCCCAAGGCCAAGAGGACGAGCCCCCAGAAGATCGAGCCGGACTTGACAAGCTGAGGGAATTCGTCTATCTCGATTTCCTCTTCTTCGATCTTAAGGGCCCTTCGGTTGATAGCCCCAGCGATCTGGATGGAGTCGATGATCTGGTAGATGTAAAAGCCACCCAGGATAATCCCTAAGAAAGGTTGGCCCTCTCCGGTCGTCTGCAAGGTGATCAGACCGGCCGCGACGATGACATAGACAAATCCTTTCATCATCTGGCCGTTATAGAAGGCTCCGGTTCCAGGGACGAAAAACGCCAGAAGACCGGCCAGAAACGGTGATTTCGGGGGTCTCTTGACAACAACTTTTTCTTCCATTTTATACCTCCATGATAGTCTTGATTTTAATCCTCGTTTCCTCCAAAAGGATTGACGTTTTTAAGAGAAACGAGAACATTGTCTTTGTAATGGCCTAGATTATCTGTAAACGATTCTGCCTTGGCGTACAGCTTTTCCATCTGGCTGTAACCAAGGTGAACCTGTCTGTTTATGGTTTTATTGATGCCACTCCGGTTGGGGTTGAAATAGTAGAAGGTGAACATGACCATCAGGATGGTCGCGGCGGTCAGGATCGGCTGGAGTGAGGGTCGGGGCAGATAGTCGAGAATGATTTTGAATTTTTTCTTTTGATCGGGAATCGCATAAATTTTATCGAGTAAACTCTCGCTCAGTTCGATCTCGGGGAAGTCGGACAGAGATTCCTGTGTCTCTCTCATGAAAGACAGCAGTTCAGAGCAGCTCGAGCAGGATTCGAGATGGTCTTCAACTCTTTTTTTCTCTTCAGGGCTGAGTTCGTCCTCCAAGTAAGGAGATAAAAGTTCTTCGATGATATCATATGTCATCGTTCTTCTCCTTTTCTTGTTTGAGAATTTTAGCCAGTTGAATCCTTCCTCGGTTGACCCTGGACTTTATCGTCCCTAGAGGAAGATTCATGATGTCTGCGATCTCGTCATACTTTTTTCCCTGGATGTCTCGGAGGATGACCGTCATCCGCACTTCAGATGAGAGCTGGTTGAGACCTTCCCAGATGAACTTCTTGTTTTCTTTCTCTTCGATTCCTGCTTCGGGACTGTCCGATGGATCTGCCCGCACATAATGCTCGTTGAAGTTGTCCCGGGTCTTCTTTTCCCATTTCGTCTTCCGGTAATTATCGATCAGATAGTTCTTGGTGAGAGTGAGGAGCCAGGCGTTGAAATTCTTTTCAAAGTCATACTTACTCAGGGATGTGTACAGCTTGAGGAAGATTTCTTGAGTCATGTCTTCGGCCTCTTGAAAGGTTCCGGTGAACTGGTAAGCCATGTTGAATATTCGTCTTGAATAGGCGTTAACGAGCATTTCCCAAGCTCCTGTTTGTCCTTCTATACATTGTTTAACGACTGTTTTTACTTGCACTCACTTCACCATTGTAGACGAGAGGCGGCTGAAAAAAGTTCCGTCAGAGGGTGAAAATATTTCCCCGCAAGAAACCGCAGTGTCCAGAGGAAAAATGATCTGATCATCATGCTGAGATCGCTTGAATTTTCCGGCTGCTTACATTCTAATTTTGCTGGTTGTCTGTGTCAAATTTATCCCTACGGAAGCAGGGACAAGCTTCGGCAGGGGCTGGAATGACGGGAGGGGAAAAGAATAGAATCGTTCCCTATTTTCCCTCATTCGCCTTGACTCGATAATTGAGATATGCCATCATGGATAGTCATTTTTTGACCACGTTTTGTTCGTTTTTTTCTCATCAATGGTCAACTTCATACACATACACACCAAAACAGGGAGGCCCTAAATGGAAGGTATTGTTGGGTATGGGGCTTGTATTCCACGGAATCGAATCAAGGTCGAGGAGATTGCTAAGGTCTGGGGAGCTGACGCGCCTAGCTATAAAAGAGGCTTGATGCTCGAAGAAAAATCTGTTCCTTCCCCTGACCAGGATACGATCACCATGTCCGTGGAAGCATCCAAGAGCGCCTTGAAACGGGCTGGGATTGATCCTTCGGAAATCGGAGCCGTCTACATCGGTTCCGAGTCCCATCCTTATGCCGTAAAGCCCAGCGGGACGGTGCTGGCCGAGGCCATCGGTGCCACACCCGAGGTCCACACGGCTGATTTTGAATTTGCCTGTAAGGCTGGAACAGAGGGAATGTACGTGGCCTTGGGATTGGTCAAGGCCGGCGAGATCAAATACGGATTAGCCGTTGGAGCGGATACGTCACAGGGAGCTCCGGGGGATGCTTTGGAATACTCGGCTGCCGCAGGAGCAGCCGCCTTTATCTTCGGACGCGATAATCTCGTTGCTAAATCCTTGGAAACCTTCTCTTACATGACCGACACGCCTGATTTCTGGAGGCGTGAATACCAGTACTACCCCCAGCATGGAGGGCGGTTCACCGGTGATCCTGCTTACTTCAAGCACACCATCGGCGCGGCTGAAGGGATCATGGATAAGGCAGGAACCAAACCCTCGGATTTAGACTACGTCATTTTTCATCAGCCTAACGGAAAATTCCCGTTCCGGGTCGGTAAGTTGTTGGGATTCGAGAAAGAGCAGATTGAGCCGGGTTGGCTTGTCAACAAGCTCGGGAATACCTACTCTGGCTCATCACCGCTCGGTTTAACCGCGACTTTTGATATTTCCAAACCAGGAGACAAGATTCTCATAGTCTCATACGGATCTGGGGCAGGAAGCGATGCTTTTATCTTCGAAGTGACGGAGAGGATCGATGAAGTTAGGGATCTGGCTCCGAAGACCAGAGATATCCTGGACAACAACAAGAATTATCTCGAGTACGGAGCCTACGCCAAGTTCCGTCAGAAGATTAAAATGGCTGATTAGGAGGAGAAGATGAGAGATGTTGCTGTTATCGGTGTTGGAATAACGAAATGGGGAGAGCTGTGGGAGAAATCTTTGCGGTCAATCTTTGTCGAAACCGCTCTTCTGGCCCTGAATGATGCCGGCGTTGATAAAGTTGATTCGATGTATGTGGGGTGTATGAGCTCTGGTTTGTTCGTCGGACAGGAGCACATCGCCTCCATGCTGGCCGATTATCTCGGCCAGAATCCGATTCCTTCGGCGAGGGTGGAGACAGCCTGTTCTTCGGGAGGCCTGGCCCTCCGACTCGGGTTCATGGAAGTGGCCTCTGGGATGAACGATGTTGTGCTCGTGGGGGGCATTGAAAAGATGACCGATGTCAGTGGCTACGAAGCCACCTACGCTTTAGGCACGGCCGCTGATCAAGAATACGAGGGTTACCATGGGATCACTTTTCCCGGTCTTTATGCCCTCATGGCTAGAGCCCACATGGATAAATACGGGACGACAAGGGAACAACTGGCTCTGGTCTCCGTGAAAAATCATGAGAATGGCTCCAAGAATCCGGTGGCCCAATTCCCGTTTAAGGTGACAGTGGAACAGGTCCTCAACTCTGTCATGGTCGCTGATCCGCTGCGTATCTTGGACTGTTCGCCCATAACCGACGGTGCGGCCGCAGTTATTCTGTGCCCGGTCGAGATGGCCAAGGAAATGAAAAAGCCCATCGTAAAAATCATCGGCACAGGCCACGCGACAGATACCATCGCCTTGAGCTCGAGGAAGGATATCACCTGGATCGAAGCGACCCACCAAGCAGCAAAGCAGGCCTACGCTATGGCAGATAAAAAACCTGAGGATATAGACTTGATCGAAGTCCATGATTGTTTTACGATCGCGGAAATTTGCGTGACCGAAGCCCTCGGGTTTGTGGAGAAGGGACAGGGCGGAAAAGCCGTGGAAGAAGGAGTCACGGCTGTCGGAGGAAGAATTCCTGT
>CAYGBF010000443.1:0-3787 GCA_964348035.1 uncultured Eubacteriales bacterium
TCCGTCTTTTTTGACGCCGATTTTCATGCGCATGTGCTGCTTATGCCTTCCCCGGCCGAAAAGAAACATCTCTTCTCGGGTGTAAACCATCTTGACCGGCCTCCCGGTTTTCTTGGCAGCGATGGCCGAGAGCAGATCCAGCGGAGTCGTCGCCGCCTTCCCACCGAAACCACCTCCGACAGGCGGGCGGAGAACCCGGATGTCGCCCAGCGGAATATCTAGCACTCGGGCCAGCATGTAATGGACATAATGGGGAACTTGGGTGGAGGAGTAGAGAACCAAAGTGGCCCCATCATTATCCCAAAAAGCCACAGACGCATGGGGTTCGATAGGGTTCTGGTAAACATGATTCCCGATAAATTCCTCCTCGCGAATGTGATCGGCTTCGGCAAACCCGTTTTCGACGTCTCCGAAATGATGATCCACGACGGTGTTGATGTTATTCTTGTACCGCTCATGGAGTTGGGGGGCTCGGTCTTTGATAGCGTCTATAGGATTAAAAACGGCGGGGAGTTCTTCGTAATCAACCTCGATCAACTCCAACGCCTTCTCGGCCGTCTCTTCGTCCACGGCGATAACAGCCGCCACCTCGTCACCGACATAGCGCACCCGGTCCTTGGCTAAGACATGTTCGTCATACCGGGCCGGAGTCACACCGTAGGTGATGTCGGTGACATCTTTGCCGGTCAGGACCAGCTTGACTCCAGGCAGTTGTTCTGCCTTTGTCGTACCGATTCTTTTTATTCGACCATGAGGTGTCGGGGAGTGAAGGATCTTTCCGTAAAGCATGTTCTCAAGATGATAATCGCCCGTGAACTTGGCTCGGCCGGTGACTTTTTCGGCCGCGTCCACACGGGGGAGGCTCTTTCCTACTGTGTTGTGTTTGCTTAAGTCATCTACAGATGGAGGGGGATCTTTTGTCTCCTTGTATTTTCTCCAGTTTTTAACCGCTTCGATAATGCGGGTATACCCCGTACACCGGCAGAGGTTCCCCGAGAGCGCCTCCTTTATGTCAGCATCGGTAGGATCAGGAGTGTGTTGAACGAGGGCGTAGGCACTGAGGACCATCCCTGGGGTGCAAAAACCACACTGGACAGCACCGTGGTTGACAAAGGCTCTTTGGAGAGGATGAAGCTTTCCCTCTTTGGAGATTCCCTCGATCGTCGTGATCTCCTTCCCTTCACAGGCAACTGCCAGGAGGAGGCAGCTGTTCTTGGGCTCTCCGTCGACCAGGACAGTGCAGGCTCCGCACACGCCGCGGTCACAGCCTTTCTTGGTTCCCGTCAGCCTGAGCTTATCCCTGAGCACATCCAGGAGAGTTTCCCCCTGTCTAACGGCTACCGAATGTTCATCATCGTTGACTCGCAGGACGAGAACCTGGAAGTGACCTTCAACCAGCATTCTGTTTACGCTCCTTTTGGGGAGTTTTTCGAGCCCTTTGGTAGGCTTCTATGAGTGCTCTTCGAGTGAGGGTATCGATGAGCGCCTCCCGGAACCAGATGGAACCCCGGAGATCCGATATCGGCCGGCTTTCCTTTTGGGCTATGGAAGCGGCTTGGTGGAAAAGTTCCTCTGCGGGTTTATTCCCGACAAGCGTCTGAGAGGCCTTCAAAGCCATTAGCGGTACCGGTGCCACAGCGCCGAGGACGATCACGGCTTTCTGGATGATGCTGTCTTCCAGGGTCAACCTGGCCGCGACAGAGGCCACAGCCAAGGCATTGGCCTCGCGCAGGGTGAATTTCTGGTAGGAAATTCCTGTGCTTACCGGAGGAACGGGGATCGTGATGAAGGTCAGTATTTCTCCTTCTGCACAGCATGTTTCTCGCGGACCCGTGAAGAATTCGGTCAGCGATTCTTGGCGAGAAGACCCCAGACGGCGAAGTTCCACCATCGCCTCGGCCGCGATAAGCGACGGCGGAAGGTCAGCTGAAGGCACAGCACTGGCTATATTCCCCCCGATCGTGGCCATAGTCCGAATCTGATGAGCTGCCATAGAACGGGCCGCCTCGGAAAGAGCAGGTAGATGTTGGTTAATCAGAGGATGAGTCATTATCGATTTCGGAGTCACCAGGACTCCGATGCGAATTTTATCGTCTTCGAGTTCAATATCCTTAAACTCCTCTAATTTTTGGATGGAAACGATATTCTGAACCTTGATCAGTCCCTGTTTCAAATCCACGAGAAGGTCGGTCCCCCCGGCCATAATCCGCGCCCCTTCGAGATCTTGTAGAAGTTCTAGGGCTTCCTCTACTGTTTTAGGAGAATGGAATTTGATTTCGGAAAGGGATGGTTTTGTTTCTCCGCTCATCTCTGCCAAGAGTCATATAACACCGACGGCTGGCGATGTCAACTTGGGGGTCAGACTTTGAAAACTTGAATTATTTTTTTTGATGAAATCTTTGACCGCACATGAAATAATTCAAGTTTTCAAAGTCTGACCCCATTTGACTTGAGCCGCTACCTCTGTTATTAGATACGAACAGTTAAGACAGAAAAAAAGCACTATGACAGAGCTTAAAATCATAGATTTCCATGTCCATGTCGGCCTGAAGGAGAACTGGCATGAATGGGTTCATGCTTACCAAAGGGAGGCCCAATCCGAGTACTACGACCGGTACGAGGAGATGATCGATTCTCGGAAATTCGCTGATTATCTCAGAGGCCACAACATAGAAAAAGCCGTTATCCTTCCCGAGATAAGCCCGATCACGAGTGGTGTGGTCACCAACGAATATGTGCTGGAATTTTGCCAGGATGAAGACATCTTGATCCCCTTCTGCACGGTCAACCCTTCCCTCAGCCCTCGTCCGGCAGAAGACATCAATAAATACATCCAATTGGGGGCTGAAGGCATTAAGCTCTATCCCTCCTACAACCATTTCTACCCGAACGAAGAAAGGCTATCTCCTGTCTATGCCCTGGCTGATGAACATCAGCTGCCCGTGCTTGTCCACACCGGATCTTCGGTTTTCAGAGGAGCCAAGATCAAGTACGCCCACCCGATCCATCTGGACGATGTGGCCGCCGACTTCCCGAATGTGCGCCTTCTAATGGCTCACAGCGGCCGGGGACTGTGGTATAAGGAAGCGTTTTTTCTCTCCCGGATCCACCCGAATCTCTACCTCGAAGTCTCGGGGCTTCCCCCAAAAAAACTCCTGGATTATTTCCCGGAGATGGAAAATTACATCGATAAATTTGTTTACGGGTCGGATTGGCCTGGGATAAAGACGATCGACGCCAATGTCAAGACAATCGAGGGGCTTCCGCTTACAGAGGAATCCAAGGGAAAGATCCTCCACAACAACGCTGCCCGTATTTTAAGGAGATGACCATGCGTCAATTCCTCTCCACGTTCTGTTTTTTACTCATCTTATGCCTTTGTCTGTCGGGACAAACCGATCAAATCAACCTGATAAAGGATAAGTACGACTCAAGCCTACAGAAAATCATCGACATCCAAAAAAAAATCCGCCTCCTCCATCCCTTCCTGAAAAAGCTGTATCCCGTAGCCATCTTAGAAGAGGGGACTTTTTATCTCTTCGACATCAATTCATCCCCAAAACGGTATGAGCTTGTTAAATCGGCTCCGTCTTCTTTCGAGGCTCCTCAGGGTTTGAGGGCCGCTTTTCCCCTGGATTTTTACGACAACAAAACCGCCTGTGTCGTAACCGGTGATGTCTTCGATGACCTTTCCGGTTATCTCCTGATTTTCCACGAGTTTATCCACTGTGCCCAAGCGGAAAACGGTGAACAAGAGCTCAAATCGGCTTTGGGGGTCGCCACGAAA
>CAYGBF010000444.1:0-1711 GCA_964348035.1 uncultured Eubacteriales bacterium
GCGCTGGGAAAAAAAGCCAGTTTCGAGCGGGTTGTCGAACACCTGAAGGAAGGATTTTCGGAATATTTCGGGGTGGACTTGAAGCCGAAGAATTTTACAAAAAAAGAAATGGAGGCCATCATTAAAATTCAAAAAGAGAAGTACGAGAATGATGCCTGGACCTACCTTCGCCCCTGATTTAAAAATCCTTGTTGACTTTTTTTGGTTGAAGATGATAGTATTTCCTCTACTAGGTTAGGGATCCTGGAAAATGAACGAGGTTGAGGAGCTCTCCAAGCTCGATATAAAAAAGCTGCCTGCGCCGCAGCCTGTCCTTCTGGATGATCTGCATCAGAACGTCCTAAAAAACCTCTTCCTTGAACTGGGGACTGGGCCTGTTCTTTACCTTCTCTCCCCATCCTACAGCATTATCACTCCGACTCCTAACGAGACGATCAACGATTTTATCGACCTCTTCCACTTCAAAAGAAAATACTTGGGTGTCAAAAATCTGATTCTTTCCCTGAAGGATCAGTACGAAGTTTTATTGGATAAAGCCGAGGAAAAATTGAACAACCCGATGGATTACACCTCCTTCTTCCAGGAAATCAAAGAATACGTGAACGAATTAAGCACAGAAAGTCTCGAACTCCTCCAGCCCCTGCCGCCTTACCTGGATTTCAAGGTGTTGAATGCTAAAGACTTGATCGAGATCAATGCTCAATACAGGACAATCAATCATTATCTGATCGAGCTCCGGGATGAGGTGGCCGAGTTTGAAAACCTGCTCCGATCCAAGGAGGAGATGGATTTTGTGCGGTATGTGACCAAGTACAAGAAAGATCTGACCAACGCGATTTCCTACTTCAACATCAAAATCAACGGTTGTCTCAGGGAGAGAATCTACAACTTCAAAGCTAAACAGGATTAGGATTTAAATAAGTTTTCCGGAATTTTCGGGTTTAGGCTGACAGAAAAGCCCGGCGGTTGCGCCGCCGGGCTTTTATTTTTTTACTCAAATAATCCTGCAGCGTGCTGGATTCTTAGATCTTACTGCTTTTCTGGCTCTTCCGGATGCTCATCGACGGATATCGACCGGTAGCTCGTCGAAAAGTAAATCGAAGGTTTATCTGTTTCCCAAGAAAAGGCTTTAACCGTTTTGGTGCTGTTATCCTGCTCGTAGGAGAGTTCAAACGGAAGGTTCCATTTGATATCTCCCCCTTTCGCGTGAGCCTCAAACGGATATTTTTCTTGATCGGGCCAGAGAAGACTGATTTTCGCGTACTTTCCTTCGACTCTAATCGGATGGGTCAACGGGAGAGGGTCAAGACGGACATCTCCATGGGAAAGTGTGATCGTCGTTTTCCCAGAGAAACCGGTCAAATCCACATCACGATAAGAAGAAGAGATAGAGATGCTACCTCCAACAACCGACTTCCCGTAAACCCCAACATTCTTGCCGTCGATGAAGAGATTGCCTTGCAGATTGCTCAGCTCGACCTTGCCGTAGCGGTGGAAGATGTCGAGAGATTCTCTGATACCGTCGACTTCGATACGTGACTGCTTATTGGTGATTTTTGTCGGACCAACATTCAACAGGATGACATTCTTGTAGGAGGTGATGATATCCACCCTACCTCCCAGGTTTTCACCCCAGACTTCAGAGTATTTACCTTCGATGATGACATCTTGAATAATGTTTCCCAGCTCGATCCTACCGTAGCTGTGTCCC
>CAYGBF010000445.1:0-1704 GCA_964348035.1 uncultured Eubacteriales bacterium
GGTGAAACACTTATCCCTGGGTCTAAGAGATTTAGGGTTTGAGGCAGTTGATAAGCTGATTATTCTCTCGGATAATCGGCCCGAGTGGGTGATGACAGATTTCGCATGCCTGTGTCTCGGAGGAATCACAGTTCCTATCTACACCTCCCTGGTATCCGAGCAGATCAAGTACATCATCGATAATTCTGATGCCAAGATCGTCGTCTTCTCGGATCCCACACTCTGGGAAAATGTTGAGCCCCTTCGCGGTGAGCTGACGAAGGTAGCCCATTATATAACTTTTGCCGATGAACCCCCCCAAGGAGTGTTAAAGTTTGCTGAAGTCATAGAAAGAGGCCAACGAATCGATAAAGAGAATCCTGAGATCTTTGAGAGAACAATCCATTCCGTTCGACCAGATGATGTCGCGTCCATCATATACACCTCAGGTACAACGGGAATTCCCAAGGGAGTTATGCTCACCCATGCCAATTTTGTAAGTAATGTGAAGGCGGGGGCTGAGATTCTCTTTTTCTCGGATAAAGATTATGTTCTTTCCTGGTTGCCTCTGTCCCACGTTCTCGAGAGGATGGTGACCTTTACCTATCTCTTCAAGGGATGTTCTATCGGCTACGCAGAGAGCATCGAAACCGTACCCGATAATCTTCTCGAGATTAAGCCCCACATCATGGTCAGCGTACCGCGGTTTTTCGAGAAGGTTTATTCCAAAGTCATGGATAATGTCCTCTCCAGCTCAGGCTTGAAGAAAAAGATTTTCTTTTGGGCTGTGAAAACCGGACGAGAGGTGAGCAGGAAAAAGCTCCTGAATCAGCCTGTAACAGGATTTCTTAAATTTAAACACAATCTTGCTCACAAGCTCGTTTTTGCCAAAATCATTGAGAAGACGGGCGGCCGGGTAAGATTTTTTGTTTCGGGCGGAGCACCATTGTCCCAAGATATCGCAGAGTTTTTCCATGCTATGGGCCTAGTCGTCCTCGAAGGATACGGGTTGACCGAAACATCTCCCCTCATCTCGGTCAACACCTTTGAAAACATGAGATTCGGGTCCGTGGGCAAGCCAGCTCCGAAAATCGAAGTAAAAATCGCAGAAGACGGTGAAATATTGGCCAAGGGACCTAATATCATGAAAGGCTACTACAAGATGGAAGAGGAGACGAAAGATGCCTTCGACGAGGGATGGTTTTGCACCGGGGATATAGGTCATATAGATCAGGAAGGTTTCCTGGTGATCACCGACAGGAAGAAGGATCTCATCGTGACGGCCGGAGGAAAGAATGTGGCTCCTCAGCCGATCGAAAACCAGCTGAAGACGAATCCCTACATCACGAATGCTGTGGTCATCGGAGATAAAAAGAAGTTCATTTGCGCTTTAATCGTTCCAGAATTCGAAAAGTTGGAAGAGTATGCCAAGTTTAATGACATTCCTTTCGAGGACAGAAGTCGTCTCGTCAATGATGAGAGAGTGATGAACTTCATGCAATCTGAAGTGGAGAGATCTACTCCCAGCCTTTCCTCTTACGAAAAAATAAAAAAAATCGCTCTCCTGGATCGGGATTTCGAGATCGATAGAGGAGAGATCACTCCGACTCTAAAGGTCAAAAGAAACATCATAGAGGACAAATACGAAGGGATCATTCAGTCGCTGTATAGAGAAGAATAAAGGGATTAAAATCGAGTGCTTTTAGCGAAGACGGTACTTGTAAG
>CAYGBF010000446.1:0-2479 GCA_964348035.1 uncultured Eubacteriales bacterium
CTGAAAAGGGCGGCCACGGCAAAAAAGCGGAGAGAACGGCTGATCGTCGAAGCGATGAGAAACAGGACAAAATTCAGCTTGAAAACACCAGAGGCGATGGTGAATACTTTATAAGGGATGGGGGTAAAACCGGCGGCAAAGACGTACCAGAATCCATGATTTTGATAATTGACCATGACTTTTTGGAAAAGACTTTCTGTGAATCCGGGGACATACTTGAAGAAAAAGGAATCCACACTCCCCCAAATGCCGTAACCGATGAGATAACCGATGATTCCTCCGATCACAGAAGCCAAGGAAGCATAAAAGGCAAACCGCCAGGATTTTGTGATGGCTCCCAGGCAGAGGGCGATAAGAAGCGCGTCAGGCGGGATGGGGAAGAACGAACTTTCTGCCAGAGCCAGCAGGAAAAGAGCCAGCGGTCCGTAAGGAGTCTCTGCCCAATGGAGAACCCAATCATACAGCTTTCTGAATAATTTCATGGTCGAGATTTAGCCTGAATATTCCAGCTTAGGCGCAAATCCTTGAGTGAATCCAGGTTCAGCGAAGGGTGGTCTGTGAGGTCAGTCTGGAGCGGTGTGAAGGTGATGTATCCCTTTTTGATGACGTTGACATCACTGTTCTTGTCCCCGATCGTCCGGGGTGTTCCCGTTCCTATCCAGTAATAGGGTTCTTGTCTCGGGTCCTTTTTCCGGATAATTTTTGGGCTGTATCTCTTCTGCCCGAGTTTCGCGACCTTAATTCCTTTGATCGGAGGAGGAGGAATGTTAACGTTGAGTGATATTCCTTGAGGAAGCTTGTGATCCAGGAGCTTCCTGGCCAGGTCAGAGGCCACACGAGCCGAGAATTCAAAGGCATACCGCTTGTCCTGGTCGTGAAGAACAGATATCGCTACCGAGGGAATGGCGAGGAAGGCCCCTTGTCTGGCGCCGGCCACAGTGCCTGAGTAGGATATATCCTGCTGCCCTAGGTTCGGACCGTGGTTGAGTCCGGAAATCAACAAACTCGGTTTTCTAGGCAGAAGTTTTTGGACAGCCAAATAGACACAATCGGCAGGTGTCCCGTCAACGGCAAAGGTGTCTCGTTTTATCTTTTTTACTCTCAAGGGTCGGTGAAGGGTTAGAGATAGGGATGTGGCACTCTTCTCTCGGTCAGGGGCGACGATGAAGATATCCGCGAGATCCTCCAAGTGCTGCCGGAGGGTGAGGATACCCTCGGCATAGAACCCGTCATCGTTCGTCAGGAGGATCAGATGTTTTTGTGGTGTTCTTTTTTTTTCAGTTTGCTTCATATGAGTGAGCCCGCATTTTATCATTTACCGGGGACCAGGGGAAATGATTTTTAAATTCAGGTCCGAATCATGACCAGGAGCATCTTAAATTTTGTGATGGCTTTTAGAGCATGAGGCTTCTGGGCAGGCATGATGATCATCTCTCCTTCCTGCACTCGAAACGGCTGGCCGGAGATGGTCACTTCCCCATCTCCGTCCAGACAGAAGACAAGGGCATCGAACGGGGCTGTGTGTTCACTCAGTCCCTGTCCTTGGTCGAAGGCAAAGATCGTGCAGGTGCCGGTCTTCTCAGAAATGATTTCTCGACTGACAACAGATCCTTCTTGGTATTCCACTAGGTTTTTGATGGTAATGACTTGAGCGGCCAAATTTTCTTTTTTTATCATTTTGTCCTCTTTGTTTTTCGTTGTCCTTAGGCCTGATATCTGCGGGTTTCTCGAGAAGGCTCAGGGGGGATGGTCGGGACGAGCGGATTTGAACCGCCGACCCCACGCACCCCAAGCGTGTGCGCTACCAGACTGCGCCACGTCCCGACCAAGTGACATATAATAGCAGATACACCGGGATGTGTTAATCCAGTTTTTCTAGGGTTGTGACGATATCTTTGAGCTGCTGCCGGACGCGAAAGAGAGTTTTCTTCATCCGGTCAGGATGGACTTGAGAGGATTTCCTGATTCCGAATTCTTCCTCTATCTGTCTCTTGGCTCCCGCCAATGTCAGCCCTTCTTTCTCTATTAACTCCTTTAACCTGAGAATGATGGCCAGATCTTTTTTTCTGAAAATTTTTGATCCTTTGCCTGTCTCCCCCGCATTCAGAAAATAAAACTCTCTTTCCCAAGTGTCGATCACTTTTGGCGCTAGCTGAGCGATTCGGCTGATCTCCTCCAGTTTATAGACAAGCTTATCGGGAATCTGTTCATTTTTCATAGCGATGTACTCTCTGACCTCTGGCGATCCATCCTGAATGGCTTGAAATCATTGCTAACATTAGCATGGAATCAGCATGTCGTCAAGACGATACGAGTATCCCTAAAACCGTGATTTGTAAAGCATATTGATTCATAACAGCAGCCATTATCATGGAAATGAGGATGCTAACAAGACAAGACGGATGCATCCCCAAAACCGTGATAGTAAACCACATTGAGATATGAAATGGATCAGGTAGGGTGTTGAGAAAACCCTAGC
>CAYGBF010000447.1:0-8646 GCA_964348035.1 uncultured Eubacteriales bacterium
GATGACCTGAGTCTGCTCCAGACCTTCCTCCTTTTCGGGAGCGGTTTCTTGGGCTTCTGGCGAAACGGTGTCAGGCTTTTCTTCAGTCCTGAATTCTAATTTGGTCCTCCCGATGAAGACGATATCTTCGTGTTTTAACTTGCCCTTTTTTCTTTTTTTTCCGTTGACAATGGTCCCGTTCGCACTGTCCAGGTCGACGATAAAAAAATGATTTTTCTTTTTTTCGATCTTGGCATGATGGCGAGATGCGCCTTCGTCGTCGAGGACGACGTCATTATCACTGTCCCGGCCTAAGCGCAATTCCTCATCGGATAGCTCTATCTTCCGGGTTCGGCCGTCACTAAAGACGAGATGGATTTCAGGCATCCTTAACCTTTGGCTAGGGGGCATCCCCTGGAGTGCCACCCAGTATCCGATGATTTTTCGGTGAACGTTCTCACTATGTTTTCTGAATGTTAGGTCTATTAACCACACCTGTCGGCAGTTATCGTCTGCCGATACAGCAGGGAAAGCATATCACGCTGCAAATAACATCGTCAATGTATCGGGGAGCGTTGACCATTCATTCCAGATGGGCCTTGAAAAATATTTGTGGATCCATGCAGAACCGATTAAGTTGACTCATGGACATGCTGGCATAACTGGCCCTTCCCCTGTCGGCAAAGCTCTTCCGAACCTCAAGATGCAGATGATTCGGCGTGCCGAAATCGGCATTCTCCAACTCGGTTTGGTTGAAGAGGCGGGCGAGAGCTGTGTTTTCGTCGACCCAATCTCCGGTTTTAACCCGGATATCTTCAACGTGGGTGTAAACGGAATAAAGGAACTTTCTCTCCGGGAGGTAATGTTTGATGATGATAGTTTTGTGGGGAGATGTCCGGAAAATGCGGAAAACCCGGCCGCAACCGATGGCATAGACGGTTTCGTTAAATCCTCCCTGCAGATCGATGCCGGCATGGTGGTGTCCTGGCCTGTAGCTTCTCCGGAATTCTCCATAAACTGCGATAATACGATTCTGCAGAACGGCGAAGCTTTTCCTGTCAGGTTCTAGGAAAGGTGAGAGAAACCCTTCACAGATCAGGATGAGCTTGTCCAAATCCTGGGCCTGATGAATCAGTTCTCCTCGATTCGCAGGTCTATCTTTGGAGGCTCCTGTGAGAAGAGGTAGATTGGAAAAGACCAGGAAGAGGAGAATTATCGGTATGTTCCGAACATTTCTCATGACAAAGAGCGACAGCTTAACCAAATTTCTTGATTCATCTTGAACATTCATGTCGGAGAAGATCCTTGTCATCATCCTTTTGATAATTCTTCCTCGAGTTGTCAAGAAACACGCCGAGAATTGATATGATAGATAATAGATAAAGGAGAGCCCTTAGACAAGTGATTTGATTGAATGGGTGTTTTTCAGATTATTTCTGTTCCTCTTTTTCGAACAAAACTTTATACTTACCGTATCCTTCTTTATCCAGGTCCTCTTTCGGTATAAAACGGAGCGCTGCAGAGTTTAAACAGTACCGGAGTCCTGTCGGCCGTGGCCCGTCGTCGAAGACATGGCCGAGGTGGGAGTCCGCATACTTACTCCGGACCTCTGTCCTGACCATGGACAGGCTTCGGTCTTTTTTTTCGACGATGTTGTCCGGTTCGAGCGGCCTGGTGAAACTCGGCCAGCCTGTTCCGGATTTGAACTTGTCGAGGGAGCTGAACAGAGGCTCTCCAGAGACGATATCCACGTAGATCCCCTCTTTTTTGTTGTCCCAGTACTCGTTGTCAAAAGCCGGTTCTGTCCCGTTTTTCTGGGTCACTTTGTACTGGAGGGGGGACAGCGATTCCTTCAATTCCTTGTCACTTGGCTTTTTGAATTCTCCTAATTTTTGCTCAGTAGATTTCATCTCGGAACCTCCCCAGACTTTTTTTAGGTAAGGATCCCGGCCAGAATAATGCTTATAAGATTTGTACCTGGAACTGTTCTTTTTGTAGAAATCCTGGTGATAATCCTCGGCTGGGTAGAATCGGGTGTAGGGATGGATTTCGGTCACGATTGGTTTTTTAAACTTACCGGATTTTGTCAGTGTCTCTTTCGACTTTTCTGCGAGGCTCTTTTGCTCATCATTGTGGTAGAAGATTGAGGTCCTGTACTGGGGGCCTCTGTCGGCGAACTGGCCACCGTTATCAGTAGGGTCTATCTGTCTCCAGAATACCTCCAGGAGCTTCTCGTAGGATACCTTTGATGGATCGTATGTTATCTGTACGGCTTCAGCATGACGCGTTTTTCCGGAGGCGACTTGTTCATAGGTAGGATTTTTCTCTTTCCCACCTGAATAACCCGAAATCACCTCGACGACTCCGTCTATTTCTTCGAAGGGAGGTTCCATACACCAAAAACAGCCCCCGGCAAACGTGGCTTTTTCGAGCTTGACATCCTCAGAATGGGCATGACCAAACAGAAAAACCATTAACACCAAAAAAGCAAAAAATACACTTTTCATTTCTTTGTCCTTTCCTACTATTACTATAGCTTTTCTGGATAAATTTTTCCAACCTTTTTTCTCTTTAAAATTTAGAGTCACTCCTTGAAATGGAACGATCAGCTTTATCTAGGAATGTCCTTATTCAAGGGCTGATCCCAAAATATTTTGAAATTTTCAGTTGTTTGATTATACTTAACTTTCTCAGCGTGAGATCCAAAACCTAAATTATTCGCGTGAATAATACAGGTAAACAAAACAAAGGAGTTTTAGGATGAAAAAAGTAGTCTTGTTTTTGATGTGTGTGAGTCTATTGGGTTTGGCCTGCGGGAAGAAGGCCGAAGAAGAAGCCGTCCAAGAAGATGTTGACACGAATCCGCTCGTCTCAGAGTTTGACACCCCTTTCGGAGTTCCCCCGTTTGACCATATTAAGGAAGAACACTACCTCCCGGCGATTAAGGAAGGGATAGCTCAACATCAGAAAGAGATAGATGCGATCGCTCAAAGCTCGGAGCCCCCGACTTTTGAGAACACCATCGAAGCCCTGGATAGGGCTGGAACTCTTCTCAGAAGAGCCAGCAGCGTCTTCGGAGTCCTGAACGGATCCATGACCAACGACCAGATGCAGGCCATTGCTAAGGAAGCCGCTCCCCTCAGGTCTGCCCACAGGGACAATATACGACTGAACGCCGAACTCTTCGAAAGAGTAAAATCAGTCTACGAGCAGAAAGACGACTTAAACCTGTCGGCAGAACAGAGGATGCTTCTCGAGAAAACCTACAAAGAGTTTGTCCGGAACGGAGCGAACCTGGATGAGGAGAAAAAAGCCAAGCTGAGAGAGATCAACCAGGAGCTTTCCGTGTTAACGGTGAAATTCGGAGAAAATGTCTTGAAAGAGGATAACCGGTTCGAGATGGTTATCGAAAAAGAAGAAGATCTAGCAGGCCTCCCCGAGGCTGTTATCCAGGGGGCGGCCGAGACGGCCGAAGAGCGAGGACACCCGGGCAAGTGGGTGTTTACTCTCCAGAAACCGAGCATGATTCCTTTCCTCCAGTATTCTGAAAAACGGGAGCTTAGAGAAAAAATCTTCAAGGCCTACATCAACCGCGGTCACAACGAAGATGAACTGGATAACAAAGCCAACCTGGCTAGAATAGCAGCCCTTCGTGTGAAAAGGGCCAATCTTTTGGGCTATAAAACCCACGCCGATTTTGTCCTCGAGACCAACATGGCCAAGAAACCCGAAAATGTCTACAAGTTTTTAGACGAGATCTGGAAACCGGCTCTGGTCATGGCCAAGAAAGAGGCTGAAGATCTCCAGGCTATGATCGACGAAGAGGGCCATGATTTCGAGTTGCAGCCCTGGGATTGGTGGTATTATGCCGAGAAGGTTAAGAAAGCGAAGTATGCCTTGGACGAGGAAATGATACGGCCCTATTTCAAGCTAGAGAATGTCATCGAGGGGGTCTTCTACGTGGCCAATCAGCTCTACGGGATCAAGTTTGTGGAGAGAATGGATATTCCCAAATACCATGATGATGTGAAGGTCTTCGAAGTCACAGAGGCTGATGGGACCCATATCGGCATCCTGTACACCGATTATTTCCCAAGGGCCAGCAAGAGAGGTGGAGCTTGGATGAACTCCTTCCGGAAGCAATACAGAGTGGGTGGGAAAGATATCCATCCTGTAATCACAAATAATGGTAATTTTTCAAAGCCGACTGGCGACAAGCCTGCCTTACTCAGCTCTGCGGAAGTATTGACGTTGTTTCACGAGTTCGGACATGCTCTCCATGGCCTTCTTTCTGATTGTACCTATTACAGGCTCTCCGGGACATCAGTCCCTCGGGATTTTGTCGAACTCCCGTCTCAGATCATGGAGAACTGGGCTCTTGATCCCGAAGTCCTCAAGGTTTATGCGAAACATTATGAAACCGGTGAAGTCATCCCCCAGGAACTCGTGGACAAGATGAAGAAGGCGGGGACTTTCAATCAGGGATTTGCCACTGTCGAGTACATGTCTGCCTGCTACTTAGATATGGACTGGCATACGTTGACAGAGAGTGAAGAACTTGACGTGGATAAATTTGAGACAAAGTCGATGGACAAGATTGGACTGATCCCGGAAATCGTTGTCAGGTACAGGAGTCCCTATTTTCGGCATGTCTTCAGCGGCGGTTATTCTTCCGGCTACTACAGCTATCTATGGGCCGAAGTGTTGGATGCCGATGCCTTCGAGGCTTTTAAAGAAACAAGCCTTTTTGACCAGAAAACGGCCCAGGCCTTCAGGGAAAATATCCTGGAAAAAGGCGGGACCGAAGATCCGATGACGCTGTACAAACTTTTTAGGGGAGCAGAGCCCAGTGTGGAACCCGTGTTGAAGAGGCAAGGTCTTAAATAACGAGACAGAAGCTCGGATAGAAATTTAAAAATTAGTCGCGTTTTTCTGATAGGAAAGAACGATTTCCTGATCAGATGCGGGCAACACCAAGAAAAACCGCGTGCAGAGAGACAATCAAGACAATAAAGAGAATGCGGGCGGTTTCAGGGGACAACCCCAGAAATCCGTAGGTCAAGGCTTTTCTGCTGCAGGTCGAGAGACAATCTCCGCATAAGGTGCAGGAAATCCCAGGCTTCCTTCTTTTTATATCGCTCATAGTCAAGGCATTGTACCGGCAGGCTGTTCGACAGGCTTGGCATTCATCGCATGTCTCTCCGATGCGAATCCGGAATGGATTCAGGCGCCCGAGAAGATTAGCCACCAGTCCCACCGGGCAGTAAATAACACAGTGGGTCATGATTCCGTTTCTTCGAGAAATGAGTACAATCACCCCCAGTCCACAAACGCCGTAAAGGATGGCGACAATCGTCACTGCGGCCGATGAAACTCCTGCCAGTCTCAACAGATAAACGATGAGAATGATCGAGAGTAAAACTCCAACCCGGACTCGGCTCCACCACTCGGGGAGGCTTTTAGGACGGCGAGTCTGCGATGACGATAGGTTATCCCAACTGCCCAAATAACAAAGATGACTGCACCAGGCTGAGCCGGCAAGGAGTACGGTCGAGACAAACAAGATGAGCATGAAAAAGCGTTCCCCCCTGTAGATAGGCCCCGCGATGATGAGGGCTGGGATAGGAAGATGCAGTTGCCCCGTCATCAGGAACTTTTCCAGACCCGCCAATCCCAGTATGAATTGGGTGAAAAAAACAAACGAAAAGAAAATCCAGATTCGACTTCTTATTCTTGAAGAACTCTTGGCCTCGAGCATTTTTTCCGTGATCCACCCTGAGTAGATAGCCAAGAGAACAATTTCTATCATTCCCGAACCGGGAAAAAATCTTTCCATAAGGAGGAGGGGAAGATTCACCTTGAAATGGACGATACTAAGAAGGAGGGCTGTCAAAAAAGTTGCGATAAGGCTCGGAAGATAGGATATATTTCCTTTGGAGTTTAGACTTTTATAGCGTTCTCGAATCCTTCTGTTTTCTAGAATAAACGCAGAAATGACCGTGAAGAGCGAAACGAGGCTGAGAATAATGACGAGCCGCAGCCAAGGTCTTCCCAGAGATTCCCTGAGTTGGACATAGTGCAGGATACTTTCAATCCAGATCACGCCGCCGATGATAAGATAAACCTGGAAAATCTTTAGGATCCATTTTTTCTTTACGAGAAGAATGAAGGGGAATAATAAACAGAGTAGAGCCAGATAATCATTCTGGACTCTAGAAAAGTGAGCGGCCAGTAACAGCGATGAAAAGACCGGAAAGATGAGCTTTCTCATCTTTTATCATCAACTCGTGAAAAGGCTTTCCTTTCACTTTTAATTATTCTTGTTTGATGATGATCTTGGTGATGGAGTGGGCTGGGTAGAACGTGTGTTTGTCTTCGGTCTTCTCTTCATGGCCGAATTCGAGGAGATCGGCTCGTTTCATCGTGGCCTCCTCGTCGTCTTCACACGTGAATGCCTTTTCACTGCCATCGACGAAATACGCTGTCAGGATGAGTGCCATCTTTACCTCCAAAGTAGGGTGTAGCCTTATTTTAAAGAAAGGACTGGATGATATAAAGAGCTTTTTTTGGCAGAAAGAAAAGTTATCCCTTTTGGCTTTACTTATCGTTACCCATGAATTATATTTATAGGGAAGAAACGATCTGATGACTCAAGCCACAACCATCATTTGTGTCCGTCACCAAGGAAAAATCGCCATGGCTGGAGACGGCCAAGTCACGATCGGGCAGACCATCCTCAAGCAGAAAGCCAACAAGATCAGGACGTTGTACGACGGCAAGGTTTTAGCCGGGTTTGCCGGAGCCACATCGGATGCTTTTGCCCTGTTTTCACGGTTCGAGAAAAAGCTGGAGGAATACAGCGGAAACCTCTCCCGGGCTGCCATCGAACTGGCCAAGGACTGGCGGCTGGACAGGGCGCTGCGTCGGTTGGAAGCGCTGCTGGTCGTTGCCAATAAAGACAATGCTTACTTGATCTCGGGGACGGGAGACGTCGTCGAGCCGGATGACGGGATAATAGCTGTAGGTTCCGGGGGACCCTACGCCCTCGCGGCTGCCAGAGCGTTGATCCATCACACAGAGATGACTGCCAAAGAAGTCGCCATGCAGGCTCTTAAGATATGCGCAGATATCTGTGTCTACACCAACGACCAAATCTATATCGAGGAACTGTAGATGGCCATCGCTCTTCCTCAGAGTTTGGAAAAAATCCCGATGAAAAAACAGGATCAAGAACTCACGCCCCAACAAATCGTCTCTGAGTTGGATAAATACATCGTAGGCCAGAACGCGGCCAAAAAGGCCGTGGCCATCGCCCTGCGGAACCGGTACCGGAGAAGGAAACTCCCTCCAGATCTTGCCGATGAAATCGCTCCCAAGAATATCCTGATGATCGGACCGACTGGTGTGGGCAAGACAGAGATTAGCCGCCGGTTGGCCAAATTGACGTATTCTCCTTTTTTGAAGATCGAGGCGAGTAAGTTTACCGAGGTGGGATATGTCGGCCGTGATGTCGAGTCGATGATCAGAGATTTGGTGCGGATATCAGCCGAGATGGTCAAACAGGAAAAAATCCAAGAAATCCAGACGAAAGCGGAAAAAAACGTGGAGGAGAAGCTCCTGGATATCCTCCTGCCGCCTCCCCGAAGGAAAACAGATCAATTCGACCAGGAAGAACATCTTAAGTTCCAGGAGACTCGAGAAAAACTGCGCCATCAACTTCGCCAGGGACTCCTGGACGAACGGATGGTCGAAATCGAGACCAGAGAAAAAATGGCCCCTCCGTTCGAGATTTTTTCGAACACCGGGGTAGAAGAAATCGGCATCCATATCCAGGAGATGATCCCTGGATTACTGGGTGGCAAGCCCAAAAAGCGGAAAGTAAAGGTGAAAGAGGCCCGGGAATATATCCTCGAGGATGAACAGAAAAGGCTGATCGACATGGATCAGGTGGCCGGGCTGGCCGTGGAAAGAGTCGAACAGTCGGGAATCATTTTTCTGGATGAAGTCGACAAAGTCGCGGGACGGGAATCCGGTCGGGGTCCTGAAGTCAGTCGAGAAGGTGTCCAGAGAGACCTGCTGCCGATCATCGAAGGGACGACTGTTAACACACGCTACGGATTGGTGAAGACAGACCATATCTTGTTTATCGGAGCCGGAGCCTTCCATGTCACCAAGCCGGCCGATCTCATCCCCGAGCTTCAAGGCCGATTTCCTATCAGAGTCGAGCTGACATCCCTGGATAAGAAGGACTTCATCAGAATCTTGACCGAACCGGAGAATGCTTTGATCAAGCAATACAAAGCGCTCATCGCGACCGAGAGAATCAAGGTAGGATTTACGGATGAGGCTGTCGAAGAGGTGGCCGCTATCTCCGAAAAGGTGAACGAATCCTCCGAGAACATCGGGGCCCGACGGCTTTACACGGTTATGGAAAAAGTCATGGAAGAGATCTCGTTTAAAGCACCGAACATCAGAAAAAAGAAAATTTCGATCGACAAAAAATATGTCCAAGACCAGCTCGAAGAAATCATAAAAGACGAGGACTTGAGCCGCTTCATTCTTTAATGAAAAAATTTTTTTTTAGCCTGATCATACCGGTCATCCCTCTTCTGGTAACCTCATGCGGGAAGAAGGGACCGATTAAGCCCCCGATCATCAAAGCCCCCA
>CAYGBF010000448.1:0-1572 GCA_964348035.1 uncultured Eubacteriales bacterium
TGGTCTTGGCGCTGGCGATGGCGTCGAGGACATCCATTCCATCTGTCACTTTTCCGAAGACGCAGTATCCGTATCCCTCTGGTGTGCTGTCCCTGTGGTTCAGGAAGTCGTTGTCCACATGGTTTATGAAAAACTGGCAGGTGGCACTGTCGATGACAGCTGTCCGGGCCATGGCGATTGTGCCCCTGTCGTTTTTCAAGCCGTTAGCAGCCTCGTTTTTTATGGTCGCGTTGGTCGGTTTTTCGACAAAATCTGAGGTCAGGCCTCCCCCTTGAATCATGAAATTCGGAATCACCCGGTGGAAGATCGTACCGTCATAGAATTGAGCGTCGACGTAAGCGAGAAAATTCTGGACGGTCATCGAGGCTTTATCCGGATAAAGCTCGATCGTGATATCTCCCAGGCTTGTCTTCATGATGACCTTGGGATTAGTCTGATCTCCACGGGAAGAAAGGGAGAATGAGCTGAACAGAAGGCAGACAAAACAGAGGAAAAAAAGCTTTTTTATCATCAGGTCCTCCTTACGTTTATTAAAAAGGGTGGAATCACAATACCAGAATCTCCACCGCAAATCAATTCATACCACCCTTAAATTCATCGGCATAGGGTATGGATTTTTTTTGCTTTTTTTGGTAAGTATGAGTTAATTTATACTGGAAGAAAGGAGTAGATAATGAAAATGAAAAGCTTTTTCAAAGTTCTCCCGGCGGTATTATTTTTCTTTTTCCTGGGCATGTCAAACCTGTCTGCCCAGGGGCATTTTGAGCTCAGCGTTCACTACTCAACATGGAATATCAACCTACTGGGGAGCATCATCGAAGACGCTATTAGCGATGCGCTGGAAGGGGATCTTAAGGACAGCATCTTAGAGGAGGTCCAGGATAAAGTCGATCCTACCTTGCAAGAAGTGAGTTATACCCAGGAGGTGGATTTCGACTCCAGCGGAAACAACTACGGCTTCGAAATCAGGTGGTATCCCGGCGGGCAGTACGGCTCATTCAGCATCGGGTTTTCCGTCGAGAAGACATCGATGACGCTGGAGTTGCCGACCGTTTCGGCTAACATGGGGCTGACCAATGATGCCAATTTTCAAGGTGGAGGCGACGGGTCTATCGAGATCAATCCGCTCTCTTTTCACCTGAGTTTTCGCTGGGATCTCCTGCCCACTTCGAGGGTGACTCCCTATATCACTATGGGAGGGGGCATGGCCAGTTTCTCTTCCATAGAGAATGATAAACTAACCTATAACTGGTCAGGAGATGCGACCGTGGCCGGAGTCGTTGAAGAGAGTCTTGAGGGCGGAGAAACCAAAACCCTGAAAGAGCTGAGGGATGAAGCCGAAGCAGAGGACGAAGATTTCCTTCCGATCGGATTCCTGCCTTTCATCCAGCTGAACCTGGGGCTGAAAGGGAAGATCACGGACTTTGTCCACATCATGGTCGATGCCGGCATCTGGAATGGCTTCCTGATAAGGGGTGGGATCGCCCTGCGTTTGTGATGCCTGAGTCTGGAATAATTTTTTAGATCAATCCCTCAAACATCACTAATTAAAAGCGACCGTAATCCAGAAGG
>CAYGBF010000449.1:0-9145 GCA_964348035.1 uncultured Eubacteriales bacterium
AATTCGACCTCCAAACCTAATTGGCGGATCTGGGCTGACAGAGCATAGGCGTTGCTGTTAAAGATCTGACCTTCTTTTAACTTGCCACCGGGCTCTACGATTTCGGCACCGGTGGTCAATATACTAACGTTGGGACGTCTAAAAACAGACAATCTATCGAGGCCCATGGATGCCAAAACCGCAACTTCTTGGGTCCTAATCAGGATCCCCTGCTCCAGAACTAAATCACCGATTCTCACATCCTCGCCTTTATAGCACACGTTAATGGCTGAATCCTCTTCCATGATCATCATGTAGCCATTCTTTTCTTCGACTATTTCCTTTTTAATGACTCTATCCGTACTGCTGGGAAGCATGGCTCCGGTCATGATCCTTGCACATTCTCCTTTTTTTCCCCTCATCTTGGGTACATCGCCGGCTGCGATGGTTTCCACTATCCTGAACTTTTCAGAATCATCTTTTGAATTCACGGCAAAACCGTCCATGGCCGCTTTATCAAACGGAGGCAAATAGATCGTCGACACAACATCTTCGGCCAACACTTTCCCCAGGCAATCGCTCAGAGCAACTTTTTCCGTCTCTGTCTTGACCTCAATCTCTCGCAATATTTGATTCGCATCCTCATAAGAAATCATCTCTCCTCCTAATGCTCGAATATCCTGATGGAAGAGACCTTGAATGTGGCCCACAAGGGATCACCCACCTTAATACCCATCTCTTCAAAAGAAATTCGGGTAATATCGATAGCTAATAAAACTCCCACATCGAGATGGACTTCTACCAGGGTTGGACTTTTGACGATGTTTTTCACTATTCCATTCAGGGAATTCCTGGCCGAGGACTTGATTCTCCGTTTGGAAATGATGATATCATCAGAGCGGATGGCGATGTAGGCAAACTCGGCGTTCTCCAGAGGAACGGAAATGCTGATATCTCTCAGCTTCATTTTACCGGCCTTAACGATTCCACCAAATACGTTTCGGTAACCGAGGAAATCGGCGGTCTCCCTGTTAATTGGGTTGTTAAAGACAATGTCGGGCTTGCCAAGCTGAACGATCCTGCCATCGAGCAGCACAGCCATCCGATCAGCCAGGGCGATGGCCTCCTCGAAGTCATGGGTAACATGGATAAAAGTCGAAGTCGTTTCTCGATGCAAGTTCAGAAACAGGAAACGGGTTTTGATGCGTGTAATAGGGTCCAAGGCCGCCGTCGGTTCATCAAGAAGAAGAATCTCAGGATAAATCGCCATGGCCCGAGCGATCGCCACCCGCTGCTTCTCCCCTTCCGATAAGTTCGAAACATCACGTTCAGATAGATGTCGTATGTTGTGCTTGGCCAACAAATCATCGACGACGGCTTTGATCTTCTCTTTGACCATTTTCCTGACTTTTAATCCATAGGCAATGTTTTCGCTCACATTTAAGTGGGGAAAAAGCATATAATCTTGGTAGATGAACCCTATCTTTTTTGGGCTTACACCATGAATCCTTCCCGAATCGGGTTTAATCAGTCCAGCAATGATCTCAAGGATCAGAGTTTTCCCGGCACCGCTTGGTCCCAGGATAACAAAGTATTCCCCTTTATTTATTTCTAAATCGAGGTTTATCAAGGCAAACTGCTTAAAATTCTTGTTGATGCTTTGTAACTGAATACTCATTTTTTCTTCATCATTCGGCTAAAACTTTCACCTTTTATCTCCAAACATCCTGACGACGATAAAGATTACCAGGCTAATGAGTATGAGTATTGCCGCGACAGGCAGTGCATAATCGAGACCAAAATTCTGGAGCCTTTCAAATATAAGTATTGGGGCCGTTATGGGGTGGTAGGCCAGAACAACCACGGCCCCAAACTCGGATATTCCCCTACCCCACATCATAATAGAACCAGAAATCACAGACTTCTTAACCATAGGCAGGCTTATGGTCCAGAAAGCCTTCCAGGGCGTAGCCCCAAGGGTGATTGCGGTTTTTTCGTACCTCTCATCAACCAATTTAAATCCCTCTTTGACAGCATTAACGAGGAATGGAACAGAAACGAAAAACATCCCCAGGGAGATGGCGATTTCGGTACCGATCAAATCGATCCCGCTGAATTTAGCCAGCCAGGAACGCCTTCCCCAGACGATGAGAAGAGCTATCCCTGCCGCAGTATGGGGAATGACGATTGGCAAGTCAATAATGCCTTCGACAATTTTTCTCCCCTTAAAATCTCTTCGAGCCAGGATATAAGCCAATGGAATTCCAAGCATTAAGGCCGTGAGAGTGGCCCACAGAGAAGATCTTAAGGTCAGAAATATGGATTTATAAACTTCGGAATCTCCTGCCGTTTTCACAAGGATGTCAGGTTCTGTAGAAACGAGCGTCATGAAGATGGGTACAGCGATAAAAAGCACCACCAGAAATCCCAAAAAAGAAAACAGGGCTTTAAAGTTCATCGCTTTTAAAGTATTTTTTCAGTATTTCTGGTAATTTGTCAGGCTGGTCCACCACCGGCGGAACGATCTCGGGCTGGCCGTTCTTGGCCATGATTTCTTGGCCTTCGGTACCCAAAATAAAGTCGATAAACTTCGCTCCCCACTCCGGCTCTTTTGCATCCCTGGGAAGCGTGATACCGTAGACTATGGGTAAAGCTCTTTTTTCGATCCATTCGCCTGGTTTCTTGCCGGTGATTTTTAAGGACGCAGAGCTGTAAAAATCGGCGAAACGGGAAGACCTCAGGTTGATTTCATCGGGAAAAGTAACGTAAGGAGTTCGATGCTGTTGAGCCACACTGCGATATATAAAGATATAATCGAGCTCTCCAGTTTCCAAAAAGGCGATAAGATCCACTTCTTTGGGCCGGATATTCTTCCGCGGCATTTTTTCTCTTAACTTTCGATACAGCCCTGGAATTCGATAGTACCTTTCTGCAAGCTGCCAGGTTAACAATGCTCTATACCCGCAGGGATCGCTGTTGGGTTCTGAATGACCATATTGCACTTCGGGTCTCATCAAAATCTCGAACCAGTTATGGGAACCAATTTCATCGGCAAAGCGGCTATTTTTTGTGTGCATCAGGACCATCTCATTGGTAGAAAAATCAATACAAAAGTCTGCGTAATCAGGCATCAGTAGATTCTTGATTACGGCGGAATCGGCAGAAGCCATAACATCAACACGACGCTTTAAATCCGAGATCTGACGAGCGCAGGTGCGGCTGCCATGGGCCTCCAATACAACCTCAATGTCTGAATACTTACTCATAAAAGCTTTAGCTAAATCCTTAAACGGAACAGACAGAGAACCGGCGTGAAGAACTAAAATTTGCTCCTTTTTGCCTTCTTTACAGACAAATAAGAGCAGCACCATCAATAACACAACGAAGACACTGCTCCCTTTCATCAGATGGATGCCTCATCTGATTTTGTTGTTTGGGGAGGAAATGTGGGTAGGATCAAAGCAATTTCTCCTTTCCAATCACGGGAGGCAAACCCGTTTCCAGGTTTACCCTACAGGCCATGGGACATAACAAGGAGTCTTAGCCCTCAAGGCTCGGAGAAAAATTATGATATTAAAAATTGTCAACTAGGTCAATTCAAAATGACAATAAAGGAAGCATCCTCAAAACCGTGAAGCTAATAAATATCTATGTTCGAATTTGACTTCCAATTTTTCTTCTGCAAAAATTATAAGGGATTAAAGTCAGAGCAAACCAAAAAAATTGAAGGCAAACATCTTTATGATGCCATGAGGCTGAATCCTAATTCGAGAGATATTGGGCCGTGTTAAAGCAGTTTAAACACATCTCTGCCAAGACAAAAATTCTTATTTTTGCCCTTCTCCTGATAATCATTCCCAGCGGCTTCCTTGGCTTTCTTGGATTCAACTCCATCGAAGACCGCGGCCTTAAGCTGAAAGAAAATTATCGAGGCTTAGTCCAGCTTCTTAAAGATAAACTTGAAGGCAGCCTGCTCAGCCTCGAAAAGAGCTTTCTCCAAGATATTACGTCTCAATATTGGGATCAAGATGTGAATACAATCCAGCACCAGCTCGATCAAACCCAGGAGCAGCATCCCTTTATCGGCGACATCTTTATTATGGATGCTGAAGGAGAAATGATCCATCCCGATGTGATTCTAGAAGCCAAACCAGAAGCGCAGTCCTTACAAAGCATCCAAGCAGGAATTAAAGAGTCTATCGATTCTGGCGAACGCTCCGAATTTGTTAATCGAGACTACCCTGCGGCCATCCGTCAATACAGCCAGGCAATGGAACAGGCTTTGTCCCCTCAGCTTCGGTCTTATGCCCGTATGTTAGTGGCCCGCTGTTATTTCAAGATGAAGAATTATCAAAAAGCAGAGGAACAATACACTAGGCTGGTTGAAGAAGGGGAAATCGCCCGTTCCTCAGACGGCACTCCGCTCAAGATCATCGGCTTAAGCCAGCTATCGGAAACATATGCCCTGCTTGAACAAGATCAAGATAAATATCATACTCTCCTCGAGTTGTATGGAGAATTGATCGCTCTTCCGGAAAGTTTCGACAGCTACGATTTCTACCTGCAAAATGTTAAAAATGAATTGAACCAGATCACCCAGTCACAGGATTGGGACAAGAGTGACCTTGATCGTTTAGAAAACCTGAGAGAAGAAGAGGCGGCGCAGTTTGAAAGAGTCCTCACTCTGCGGTCAGTACAAAGAGCATTACTTCCCCGATTGGACTCCCTCCGAGTTATCGATAGTAACGTTCCCGATGCGAGCGTCGATGTTACCGGGCGTCATCTCGTCCAAAATTCTGACCGATCTCCGTACCAAATCGGATATGTTCTCTTGCCTCCTTCTAAACAGCAGACGGGGCGACAGGTCCTGGTTTATCAGATCGATAAGGAATTCGTCCTGACAGAACTGCTTTCGGACACAGAGATAAACGCAAACATCGGAAACAACCTTCAACTCGGAATCTACAGCGAAGAGGAGCCGCTTGCCTATCCGTCAACGGCTCCGCCGTCTCCCCAGGCCCTTTCATCGGTAGTTTTCACACAATTCTTTCCATCGTGGAGGTTGGCGCTTTTTGACAAAAAAGGAAAGACAGTTGAACACACCGTCCGTAAAGAAAAGCAACTTTATGGAGCTGCTCTGGTCGGTATTTTCAGCATAATCCTCATCGGGGCCATCATGACTCTAAGGGCTGCCGTTCACGAGGCAGAGGCAGCTCGCCTGAAATCCGAATTCGTATCGAATGTCTCCCACGAACTGAAAACTCCTCTGGCCCTCATAAGGCTATTCGGTGAGACTCTTGAACTGGACCAAGTAAAGGATCCCAGGCAAAGGAAAAAGTTCTCCCGCATCATCGCCCGGGAAAGTCAGCGTCTCAGCCATCTCATAGAGAATGTTCTGGACTTTTCCAAAATCGATTCAGGACGGAAAGAATATCAGTTTGAGGAGGCAGATCTCGTCAAAGTTGTCTCCAGCACCCTGGAAGCCTATAAATTTTATCTCTTGGACCAGGGCTTTGAGTTCGTGGTCTCTCTTCCTCAAAAGCCAATCATCATGCACATAGACAAAGATGCCCTTTCTCAAGCCGTGTTAAACCTTCTTGACAATGCAGAGAAGTATTCGAAAGAAGGCAAATACATCGGCGTCGAAGTCTCCTCTAGAGACGGAGAGGCCTGGATTTCAGTGGAAGACAGGGGACCGGGAATCTCGGAACCCAGCCTAAAGCGTATATTCGATCAATTTTATCGGAGTGGAGATGACTTTACTCGGGACGTCCAGGGAAGCGGCTTGGGGCTGACCATCGTCAAGCACATCGTCGAAAGGCACGGAGGAGAGATTATGGTCGAAAGCGAAGTCGGCCAAGGCAGCCGTTTCACCATCAAGCTTCCGATGAAAGAGGAAAGAGGAGTCCATTGATCATGCCAAAAGGAGAAGGAATGCCAAAAATCCTCATCGTCGAGGATAAAGAAGATATGGTCACGGGCCTGGTTTTTAACCTCGAGGCCCAGGGGTACAAGACGTGTGTGGCCAAAGATGGCGAACAAGGTCTATTGGCCGCAGAGCGGGAAAAACCTGACCTCATCATCCTCGACATCATGCTTCCCAAGAAAGACGGCTTCAAGGTCTGCCGGGAACTCAGGGATAAAAAATTTGAAACACCCATTCTCATGCTTACGGCCAAGGGGAAGGAGGCAGATAAGGTATTGGGTTTTGAGGTTGGGGCTGACGATTATCTGACAAAGCCCTTCAGCCTGCTGGAACTCCTGGCTCGGGTCAAGGCTCTTCTTCGGAGGAGCAAGGAAAGAGGCAGAGAACCTGAGATATACAGGTTCGGGACGGTTGAGATCGATTTCAAACATTACCGGGCCGCAAAAGACGGCCGCCCAGTAGACCTGACTCAACGGGAATTCGAGATGATGAGGCTCTTGATCAAAAACCGGGGCACTGTGATCACCCGCAGCCATTTTCTGGACAAAATATGGGGCTATGATAAGTTTCCAACCACGCGCACCGTCGATGCCCATATCACAAAACTCCGCCAGAAACTCGAACAGGAACCGGATTCTCCCCAGTTTATCATCACCGTTCACGGCCTTGGCTACAAGCTAATCGGGTAATACAGGTCAGCATGCGATCAAAACATCTGGTTTCAAACGTCATTATTTCGTCTGAAAATTTTTACATCTTTTTACATATTTTTAACAACTTTTCATATTTAAGACTGTAAACTGTAATGGATTGAATAGGGAAGATTGATTTAGCTATTCTGCCATGATGATAAAAAAGGCAGGACTCACACAAAAAGGTTTAGCCATCATATTATTTGTCTTCTGCTGTGCAGTGGCCTTTTCGCAAAAAAACAATGAGGCTAAGATTCTCTTCCATCGAGGACTCCACCTGGAGGAAGCAAAAGGGGAGCTTGCAGAGGCGATTTCCGTCTATAGCCAGGTCGTGGAACAGTTTCCCGAAGAGAGGGAAATAACGGCCAAGGCTCATTTACACATTGGCATCTGTTATGAGAAGCTGGGGAAAAGAGAGGCCCAGAAAGCCTACCAACTCATCATCCGGGAATTCGCTGATCAACAAGAGGTCGTAGCAGAAGCCCGGGCCCGGCTGGCAGCCCTTGAGAAGCCTCCAGTACCGGCTGCAGCCAAGGGCATGGCCGTGCGCAGAGTTTGGACTCGTATGGGATTTGCTAGATCTGTTTCCCCAGACGGACGCTACCTCATATTCAGAGGTGCGGGCTATGTGGGTGTCCACGACCTTGTCACTGGAAAGAGTCGCCGTCTTACTGCCGGCAATTCAAAAACCAACGTTGTACTTTCGCCCGATGGTAAGCGGATCGCCTATATTCACTGGTTACCTGGCTTCGATGAACTGCGCCTCATGGGTCTTGAAGAATCCGAGCCCCGAGTTTTGTATCAGACTGGGGACGGAGACCGCCTCCATGATATAGGCGGGTGGTCTCCTGACGGCAAGTACATCTCTGTGGTTTTGGCCAAAGCGGACGGAAATAAATATCAGATTGTTATGATCACAGTTGCAGATGGTTCCCTGCGTATCCTTAAAACAGGGGACATTCGCATAATCAGGCTGTCGCGTTTTTCACCAGATGGACACTATATTGTCTATGACGCTTTCATTAAGCCAAACTCCGTGTCCGGCGATCTTTTCCTTCTAACCGTAGACGGGAGTCACGAAGTGCCTCTTGTGGAGCATCCGGCCAATGACTGCGTCCTCGACTGGACCCCGGACGGTGACTTCCTGTTTTCCAGCGACCGCACAGGGTCAAACAGCATCTGGCTCATTCGGGTCAAGGAAGGCAGACCTCACGAGGCTCCTGCACTGATAAAGTCGGGTTTAGAGGATTTAGGAACATTCTGGCCGGTAGGCTTCACCAAACAAGGCTCCTTCTATTACCAGGTTAAAAAATTGATCCAGGATGCTTATATCGCTGACCTCGATCCACAGACCGGGAAGATTCAATCCCCACCAGTAAAGGTTAGTGAACGTTTTCCAGGCGCAAATGTGACGCCAGTCTGGTCGCCAGACGGAAAATCCCTGGCTTACATGTCGCGTCAGCCTCTTCACGTGAGCCTCGGCGGTTTCAATGCCCTGGTGATTCGCTCTCTAGAGACCGGCCAAGAACGTATCGTCAGGCTTGAATCGCGCTCGCCAAGATTCGAAGGCGAGATTCTTATCTCCCTCCTTGGCTGGTTTCCCGAAGGGCGCTCGCTTCTGGCGAGAGGTTTATCCTGGAATCGTGAGGATTTCTTCAAGATTGACGTCCAATCCGGGGATATTTCCCCGATTATCTGGATAGAACCAGAAGAAGTGATCAGAATGCCGGCCTTGTCTCCGGATGGAAAGACGATTTTCTATCTGCAGGGAAGTGCCAAGGATTCCCCCATCATGGCGCTGGATATTGACACTGGCCAGAAGAAGGAGATATACAGACCGGTCGATCCCTCCAACTTTTCAATAAGAAGATTCGCCGTCTCTCCTGATGGTCAGAAGTTATCTTTTTTGCGCATAGAGAGGATACCGAATCGTGATGAAATCATGATTTTTCTGAAGGTCCTGCCGATAACGGGTGGAGTACCACTCGAACTGATGAGGTTACAGACAAGAAGAGGCACCGGCATTGCGAGAGGACTGGCTTGGACGCTGGACGGCGCCCACCTCTTATTCTGGAGGTGGAGAGATTATTACCAAGATAGCAAATCAGGTTCAGGCAAGTTCATGCTAGAACTGTGGCGTGTTTCTGCAGAAGGCGTAGAGCCCGAAAACCTGGGATTAGCCATGGAGAATGTGACCGGCCTGTGTATCCATCCTGATGGTCGACGGATCGCGTTCCACGATGAACATGAGGTGTTCGAAACCTGGGTACTCGAGAACTTCTTACCCAAAAAAAAGTAGGGGTCGCGTCTCAACATTTGACATTCAATAATTCCTAACTTCTTTTTCAAATTGTTCTACTCTCAATTTCAGCTTGGTATTTTTCCCTGAATCCAATATAAATCGCTTCACCATCTGACATACTGCGGAATAACCCATATCAGAAAACCAATTTATTTTTCAACGAAATGGAAGGAAGAAATGTCAAATGTTGAGACGCGACCCCTTTTTGATTTTTTTACATCTTTTTACAAATTTTTAACACATTTT
>CAYGBF010000450.1:0-1528 GCA_964348035.1 uncultured Eubacteriales bacterium
GAAGGGGATGCCAACAGATTCAAAGCCATCTACAGAGAATACGCCAGAGCTCCTCTTGTGACCAGGAAGCGTCTTTATCTAGAGGCCATCATCGACATCCTGCCCAAGATCAGCAAAAAAATCATCTTCGACGAGAACCAGAAAAACATCTTGCCCTTATTGAACTTGGGAACGGAGGTGAAAAAATGAAAAGCCAAACCAGAAATATCGTACTGATTGTTGCTGCTTTTCTAGCCCTGATCGTTCTTCTCAACGCTCTGTACGTCGTCTCGGAAACCAATCAAGTGATCATCACCCAATTCGGAGAACCGATCGGTGACGCGATCACATCGCCAGGAATGCACATTAAGGCTCCGTTTATCCAGAAAGCCCATTACTTCGAGAAGAGATGGCTGGAGTGGGATGGCGACGCCAACCAGATCCCGACAAAAGATAAAAAGTACATCTGGGTCGACACCTACGCCCGCTGGAGAATCAGCAATCCCTTGGTTTTCTTCCAACGAGTAAACGACGAAAGAGGCGCTCAAACTCGGATCGATGACATCATCGACGGGGAAACGAGAAACGCCGTTGCCAATTTTGACCTGATCGAGATCGTCCGCTCCACCAACAGGGAATTCGAAATAACTGAGGAAGTGGCCATTCTCGATCTCACTTCGGCCATTCCCAAAATCAACATGGGAAGAGAAAAAATCGCTCATATCATCTTGGAAAACTCCTCCAATATCACCCCTGAATTCGGGATTGAGCTCAAAGATGTGAGGATAAAGCGAATCAACTATGTGGAAGAGGTCCAGCGGAAGGTGTTCGACCGGATGATCGCGGAAAGACAGAGAATTGCCTCTAAATACCGTTCAGAAGGAGACGGCCGGAGCGCCGAAATACGCGGGGAAAAAGAGCTGGAGCTTAAAAAAATCCAATCCGGCGCCTACCGTACAGCCCAAGAAATCAAGGGCAAGGCCGATGCTGAAGCGACGAGAATCTATGCTTCGGCTTACAACCTGGACCCTGAGTTTTACCAGTTCACGAAGACTCTGGATACTTACCGGGCCACTATGGATAAAGAGACCTGGCTCCTTCTCTCGACAGAGAGTGAATTCCTGAGGTTTTTAAGAAATTCGAGAAGACGGTAAACGCTGTTTCACTGACTCAGCAGCTGCTTGAGTCTCTCCATCGAAATATTACATCCAGTTAGGACGAGGGCGACTTTCCTGCCCTTGATTCTCTGTTTCATCTTTAGAGCCGCAGCGAGCGGAGCCGCCCCGGCCTCCTCAGCCATGTTCCTGATGAGCTCCATGACGAGAAGGATAGCTTGGACCATCTCTTCCTCGGAAACGAGGAGAAAATCATCCAGATGATCCCAGAGAATAGCTTGGGTGAGTTCGTACCCGATCAGGGTGGCCAGTCCCTCGGCTGCGGTCTCCATCTTATCCTGAACGATCTTCTTCTGCTTCCATGAGAGGTAAGCTGCGGGAGCCTTCTCAGCCTGGACGCCGATGACTTCGGCTTTGGGATTCACAGCCTCCTT
>CAYGBF010000451.1:0-1648 GCA_964348035.1 uncultured Eubacteriales bacterium
AGCTGGTCGAGTATTTCCTGAACTACGGTCCTCTGGGCGGTCTGCTGGGAATGTTCTTGGTGACCACTTTGCTGTGGTCGCTTATTTTAGCTGTAACCTTCGAGTTCTCCCGCAAATTCCAAGCCTACGACTACCGCACCTTCTTCCAGAAGTTGATCGGCCGTTTTTGGTTCTTGTTCGAAATCATCTACTTTTACAGTTTGTTCCTCGTCTTGGCCGTCATCGGATCGGCGGCGGGAATCCTGCTCAGGGATAACTTCGGTCTGCCCTACATGGTTGGTGTAGCGATCATTCTCGCTGCTGTCGGGCTTCTGACATTCAAAGGCAGAGGCTGGATAGAAAAATTCCTCTCGGGCTGGTCGATCATCCTTTACCTGGTTTATGGAGCCTTCCTTGTTGTGGCTCTCCTCCAGTTCGGACCAGAAGTCAAGAGGAATCTCTCCACCGCCGTTGTCCTCCCCGGCTGGGCCCTGGGAGGATTCAAATATGCCCTGTATAACATGGGAGTCATCCCGGCCGTCTTCTTCTGCCTTTCACACATTAAAACCCGAAAGGAAGCCGTCTCCGCTGGTCTTATCGGAGGGCTCATCGGGATTTTCCCCGGTTTTCTGTTCTACATCTCTGTCCTCGGCCTTTACCCGACTGTGCTGCCTGAAGAAGTCCCGGCTGTGTTCGTCCTGGAAAAAGCGGGAATACCGTTTTTTCTGATCCTGTTCCAGATTGTCCTTTTCGGAACCTTGATCGAGACAGGAACGGGCTATATCCATGCTGTGAACGAAAGGATTCGATCGACTCTAAAAGCTAGGGAAAAAGAGTTCCCAGCCTGGCTGAGACCCATAGTGGCTTTCATCCTCCTCTCTGTCGGGTTAGGGCTGTCGACCTTTGGGCTGATCAACCTGATTGCCAAAGGCTACGGAAGCCTGAGCTGGGGACTTCTGGTGGTGTTTTTTCTGCCTCTGATGACTATCGGTCTGTACAAGATAAAAAAGAAGACGTAACCCACACCTTCTCTTCGTGAATGCCTCAAGACACTGAGGTATTCGTTCCCTTTATTCAGGACGACCCGGGGAGATTACAAGGTCGTCGGTGTGGGGGGCAGATCCTTCATCAAGACGAGACCCGCCGGAGCCGAAACCACCCTTGGAATGGAGTTGATGGTCACAGCCACAGTACCAATATCCCCATGAACACCACCTATTATCTTTTGATGTATGTTCGACTCTCCAGTGATCAGGATTTCATCGTATTCTTCATCGACTCCTGCGTTGGCTGAAAACTTCAAGAAAATCACCTCTTGTCCATCCTTCCTACCGAAGGCCAAACTCGTCAACCCGATGACATCGCCAGGTTTAACGATTCCGACAGCCGTTTGAACTTTCTTCTCATCGATCACGGGTTCAGGAGGAAGTTCGATGGCCTCATCCAATTCCCATCCCAAGCCAGCAGCAATCATGTAAATCGACTCCAGAAGCCCTACGTGACCGGTGATCTCCTTTTCTTCCATCTTCTGCTGGAATTCCTGCTGGGTTAAGCCCGTCCCGATTTTCCGCTGAAAAGGAAGACGTCTCTTCGAGGAATCCATCATCCGGGTCACCCTGACAGATTTCACATCAAGGCAGGGAGCAGTCATGATCAGAGGCAGGGTGTC
>CAYGBF010000452.1:0-6157 GCA_964348035.1 uncultured Eubacteriales bacterium
AAAGAAGAACTGGAAAAAACCATCCTCTCCGAAGAAAAAGAGACTCAAAAAATCGCCGAGAGATACCATGTGCCTTACATTGACTTGAGCTCCTACACTTTGAGCCGGGATTTAGTTCAATCTTTGCCTGTCGAGTTTCTGTACCGGTCGAATTTCATCCCGATCGAACAGAACGAAGATATCGTCAAGATCGCCATCGCCGATCCTTCTGACATCAAAACAATAGACTCCATCGAGTCCTACCTGGGCCGGAAAGTTCAAGTCTTTGCCGCGTCGAAGAGGGCCATTCATGAGGCCTTGCGCAAGAGCGAGACGGCGCTCCAAGTTCTCAGGGAAGCAACCGAAGGATTCATCACTCAAGTCGTGGAAAAGGAGGGAGGCGAAGAAGAAGAGGCCATATCTGTTGAGAAGCTTGCGGATCAAGACGGATCCATCATCAAACTGGTCAATTCCATCATCTTCACCGCGGTCCAGAAGAGAGCCAGTGACGTCCACATCGAGTCTAAAGAGGAGGGAGTGACCATCAAGTATCGCATCGATGGCGTGCTGAGTGAAGCCATGGATCCGATCGATAAAAAGTTTCAGTCCCCGATCATCTCCCGAGTCAAGGTCATGTCTGACTTGGATATCGCCGAGAGACGTGTTCCTCAAGATGGACGGTTCCGTCTGAAGATTAAAGACAAGACGATCGATTTTCGGGTCTCCATCATGCCCAGTATCTACGGGGAGGATGCGGTGATTCGAATCCTGGATAAAGAAATGATTACCGAGGCTATTTCGGAACTGCGGATGGACCTGCTGGGTTTTTCAGATGAGGTGTTGGCCAAGTTCCGGAAGTACATCGTCCAACCCTACGGGATGGTCCTAGTGACCGGGCCGACGGGGAGTGGGAAAACGACCACGTTGTACGCGGCCCTGACCGAGATCAAGGCTCCGGAGGACAAGATCGTCACCATCGAAGATCCGGTCGAATACCAGATTGATGGCATCACCCAGATCCCGGTAAACGAGAAAAAAGGGCTCACCTTTGCCCGAGGACTGCGCTCCATTCTAAGGCACGATCCAGACAAGATCATGGTCGGTGAGATCCGCGATCCTGACACCGCACAGATTGCCATCCAGTCTGCTTTGACAGGACATCTGGTGTTCACCACGGTCCATGCCAATAATGTTTTCGATGTCATCGGGCGTTTCCTTCACATGCAGGTGGACCCGTACAGTTTCATCTCGGCTCTAAACTGCATCCTCGCCCAACGGCTGGTGAGGGTGCTGTGTCACCAGTGTAAGATCGGCCGTAAATATGATGATGACCTGCTGCTTGAGTCCGGGCTTGACCCGAAGGTGTACAGAGAAAAGGTCTTCTGCGAGGCGAAGGGATGTCCGGAATGCAGCTTTACAGGATACCGAGGCAGGACAGCCATCGCTGAACTCCTGGAACTCTCGGATGAGATCCGGGAGATGATACTGGATAAAAAACCCCTGTCTGAAGTCAGGAAGAGAGCTAAGGTCGAGGGCATGGTCTTCCTCAGGGAAGTCGGGATGGAAAAAGTCATCAAAGGCGTGACCAGCCTGAAGGAGCTCAACAAGGTGACCTTTGTCGAATAAAAGCACGATGTCTTCCACACGTCAAAAGAAGCGATTTCTCGAATTCTTCACCAAGCCTCCGCCGCTCCGCTCTGCTTTCTACATCACCGCCGGATACCTAGCTGGAGTTCATGTGTCTCCGAAAGACAAACAGGTGGGCCATTATTTCATCCTTCCTCTCGAGGAGGGTGTCGTCGAGCCCTCTTTTACCAGGAAAAATATTACTGACAAGCCGGCGATCGAGGAAAGACTGAAGGAAGGTACGGAAAAACTTCATCTTTCAGAGAAGAAAACCGCCTGTCTCGTCCCGGAGTTATCCTTGAAGGCCTTTGTCCTTTCTTTTGAATCTTTTCCCTCCTCGATGGATGAGAAGGAGAAGATCATCCGCTTCCGCATCAAAAGACAGATGGGCTTTTTACCCGAGGACGCCCGCTTATCCTACCAAGAGATAGAATCGAAGCAGGAGAAAAAACTCCTCGTGTCGTTGGCCAAGGATTCGGTCATCCGGGAGTATGAAGCGTGCCTAGGCCAGTTGGGTTTGAAAGTCAGAGTTCTGGGATCTCCCGTCCTCGGTTTGTATAACATCCTCAACAGCCCCGAGGAGAAAAACTTTCTCCTGATCAACGTCGAGAGAGAATCACTCGGCTTGGTCGCCGTCATCGATTCAGAGATCAGCCTCTACCGCCAAAAGCCCTTTGCCCTCGAAACGCAGGCTGATCCATCGACTGATGAGCAGGCGGATAACATCATAACCGAAGTAGAAAACACAGCCCATTTTCTCGAGGATACAGAAGAGCAGAATATTGATTCCCTGTACATCCGACTCGGCTCGTTGAGTGGTGCAGACAAGATATACACCCAGCTCGAGGATCGACTGTCCTATGTCATGAAAAGAATAGACGTGGCTCGACTCGAAAGACTCAACGTCAAAGAAAGGGAAATCCTTTCCCCTCTCATCGGACAAATCCTATGATGAACCACAAGCGTATCAACCTGAATCTAGCTTCTCACCCGCTGAAGAACAAAAAACTGTTTATCCTGATCTGTTTCTTGCTCTTAGTTTTCTTCTTGGCTCTGGCTCTCTTCGGCGGAATTGTCTATTTTACCTACCAAGGGAAAGCCCGGAGTATCGAGACCGATCTGGCTGAGATGGAGCAGTCCAAGCAGCAGATCGAAAGCGATGTCGTCAAATACTCGACCGGGATCAATAAAGCAACCAAGAACTTTCAGGCGGACGCCGAACTCATCAACAGCCTCATCCTCAAGAAAAGTTTTTCTTGGGTGGATTTTCTGTCCACCCTGGAAGACTCCCTGCCTGATTCGAGTTATATCATTTCATTGGCGCCAACACTGACAGAGGATTTACAGGTGAAAGTCAGATTCGAGGTCATTTCCCGTAATCTGGATGACTTGTTGAAACTCCTGAATAACTTAAAGACCTTCGAGTTTAAAGACATCCGAGTTCTGAGTGAAGCCAGCAATGAGCGTGGTTTTTTACGCTCGGAGATCGCATTGACCTATGAAAGAATTCTTTAGCATACTGGAACACCGTGAAAGGCGGATCATCGCCCTTCTCTGTCTGTTCCTCGTCCTACCTCTCGTCTTTTACGTATTTGTCGCCCGCGGGGAGAGGAATGATTATGTCCGTAGTCTCGAAACTCTGTCCACAAACAAGGCCAACTTTGAGCTTCTCACTGGAGAAAGGAATCGGAAGGAAGAGGAATGGTTACGATGGGAAGAGGCCAAACAGGATATCGCTGAGATTCGAGAGGACTATTATTACAAAGACAATGACGTGTTCGAAAGAATCAGGGAGGACCTGCGGGATATTTTTAGACAAGCGGTTATCCGTGTCTCGCGTCTCAAGTATGATTATGCCGAGATGAAAAGAGAGAACGTGAAGAAGGTGATCGTGAACTTTGAGTTGAGGGGCGCTTATGCCTCGCTCAAGAAATTCATGAATCTTGTGGAAACGCATCCAAGGTTTTTGATCATAGAGAAGATTGATTTTATCAACATCGAATCCGAGAGCGGGTTGCTCGAGCTCAGGATAACGATGGCGGGGTATTATGAGAGCTAAAGGGACAATTGCGCTTGTCTTGGTCCTTTTCCTGGCTGGAGTGTTTTGTTTATGGGGACAACAGGAAAAGGGCCCGGACGAAAAGAAGGAGACAGAGGAAGCGAAAAGCCTGATCAGGAAGGACCTGTTGATAAAAAAAGAGGACGCGCCCCAACGTCCCCGGAGAAACATCTTTTCACCCCGCGGCACCGCAGTCAGAGAGGAAGATGTAGCCACTCTCATTTCTCCCCGAGAGATCCAGGAACAGGAGGCCATGACCGACGAAGAAACATCTTTCTTCGATGTGAGCTTGAGATACATCGGTTACATCGATACCGGACAGAGGATCGTGGCCTTGATCATTTTCGAGGGAGAGGCGATTGCGGTGGAGGAAGGCGAAATGATCAGCGAACAGTTTAAGGTAGGCGAAGTGACTCGGGATACATTGAGCATCGTAGGTCCTGGGGACGAGATAAAGGAGTTTCTTTTAGAAGGAGAATAGGGATGAAAAAAACAGCTATCGTCATCATAATCCTTGTCCTGGCCCTTTCTGGGTGCACGATTCTCAACCGCAGCTATAAGCTGGGGACAGAGGCGTCTATCAACAAGAACTGGGATGAGGCTATCGAGCATTACGAACAGGCAGTATTGGAGGATCCGGAGAATTCTGTCTACCGTCTGGCGCTGCTCCGGGCCAAGATAGCGGCCAGTCTATATTACCTCCAGGAGGCTCGGAAACTGGCGGCTCAACAGAAAAAAGAGGAAGCCCTGGCCGCCTACGAAAAAGCTCTCGCCTACGACCCCGCTAACAGAACGATAGCTGATGAAGTACGCCTGTTGACAGGGGAAAAGGTCGAGGAGAAAAAGCCAGAGGAAATCAAGATCGAACCTCCTGTCAAGCTCAAAGTCAAAGAAAAGCAGATGAACCTGAAGTTCGTCAACGCCAGCCTCCGGTCCATTTTTCAAGCTCTGGCTAAGACGGCTCAGATCAACATCATCTTCGACAACCAGTTCCGGGATGCCCCTTTCACCATCGACCTGGTTGATATGAGCTTCGAGCAGGCTCTGAACAACCTCTGTCTGGCTTCGAAAAATTTCTACAGCGTGGTCGATGAAAAAACGGTGATCGTTGCGCCCGATCAACCTGTCAAAAGAGTTCAGTATGAACTCAACGCCATCAAGACTTTTTATCTGTCCAACATCAAGGCCCAGGAAGTCCAGGGGCCCCTGAGACAGATGCTCCGAACCCAGTTCCAGGTTCCGAACATCATCGTCGACAATAACCTGAACACGGTCACCATCCGGGCCGCCCCATACATCGTCGAGCTGGCCGGAAAGGTCCTCCGCAGTTGGGATAAGCCGAAGGGAGAGGTGGTCATCGACCTGGAGATCATGGAAGTGTCTCGGACAAAACTAAGACAGTTAGGCCTGGATTTCGAGCAGTACATCGTCGGCTTAAGGTACAGCGGTACGGAAGAGGCGACGGATACAGGTTGGTTTAACCTAAGGGATATCGATTTTACGAAGTCCGAAAACTACCAACTGACCCTCCCCTCTGCCCTTATCCAATTTTTAGAACAGGATGCCGATACCAAAATCATCCAGGCGCCGAGGCTGCGGGGGGTCGAGGGGGAAATAATCACCTACCTCGTCGGGGACAAGGTGCCGATCCCGCGTACGACCTTCACCCCGATTGCGGCTGGAGGCATCAGTCAACAGCCGGTCACCTCCTTCGATTACGAGGATGTGGGCATCGACGTCAAGATCACTCCGAAGATTCACTCCGAGAGGGAAATCACTCTAGAGTTAGAAATCAAATTAAAATCCATCGGCGGGACCGGAATCGCCAACATCCCGATCATCGCCACCCGGGAAGTCAAGAACATCATCCGGCTCAGAGACGGGGAGACCAACCTCCTGGCCGGACTGCTGAAGGATGAGGAGAGAAAGACACTCCGCGGAATAGCCGGACTGAAGAGCCTGCCAATCCTGGGAAGTCTTTTTTCGAGTACGGATGAAACCATCACCCAGACCGATGTCATCTTAACCATCACTCCCTATATCATCCGTACAATTCCTGTCAGTCCAGAAGACCTAAAACCGGTCTGGGCCAATGTCGGGGGCGCGGCCGCAGGGGGAAGGAGAGTGAGCCCAGAGGAAGAGGTAGAGATGCCCGAACTGGACGAGATGCGGGAGAGAATCCTTACGGACAGGCAGAGGGCTAGAGAAGAAGCACCGCAAAACCAGATTTTTCTCCAGCCGGCCAGCTTCGAAGTCCCGGAGGGACGGGAATTCCGGGTCAGCGTCAACCTCCGTTCACAGGAGCAGATTGCGAACATGTCCGTCAACATCAACTTCAATCCTGGCGTTTTGGACTTAAAAGAGGTGGTCAAAGGAGGATTCGTCGATCAACTGGGTAAGACGCCCTCCTTCCTTCAGAATATCGACAGTGCCTCCGGAACCTGCACCATCGGATTCTCCAGCCCGGAAGTGAGCCGAGGCGTGCGAGGAACG
>CAYGBF010000453.1:0-2442 GCA_964348035.1 uncultured Eubacteriales bacterium
CCAAGACTAAAGCCTACGGAGTTGGCCTAGGAGGAATTTTCCTCAACCAGGAAGGTAGAGAAGAGAAAGGGATTGTCCCTGCCGGCGCAGAGAGCCAAACACTCAAGAAAGAACTTATCGAGAAGTTAAACGGCCTGAAGGATGATGACCTTGAAGCTGTCGCCATCAATAAAATCTACGACAGAGATGAGCTTCCTCCGGGTCCTTACAAGGAGAACTGTCCAGATCTCATCGTCGGTTACAACGAAGGGTACAGAGTCTCTTGGGACTCGGTGACGGGAATCGTGAACCCCATCGTTTTTGAAGACAACCCCAAGGCCTGGTCGGGTGATCACTACATTGATCCCCGGTTGGTCCCCGGAGTCTTCTTCTGCACAGAAAAAATCACGCACGAGTCTCCGGCGATTATCGATATCGCTCCCACCGTCCTGAATCTGTTCGGTATCCCCTCTCCGCCTCATATGGATGGAAAGAGTTTGATCGATACAGACAACCTGATTTATGGTAAGATAAAAGAAAAAAAGTATAGAATGATGAAATGATGAATAGAAGGGATTTTATAAAACTCGGTCTCACCGCTAGTTCTCTCGTGGCTTTAGGAAGCGGTTCGGACCTGGTCACACAGATAAAAGGAAATAGAGAAACCCGGAACAAAGTCTTGGTCCTCGGTTTTGATGGCCTGGATCCTCATCTCGTTGAGATCTGGATGAGACAGGGTCTGCTTCCTCATTTTGAAAAGCTGCGTCAGCAGGGAGATTTCCGACCTCTCCGGACAAGCACTCCACCACAGAGCCCCGTGGCCTGGTCGAACTTCATCACCGGATGTAATCCAGGGGGACATGCGATTTTTGATTTCATCCACAGAGATCCAGAAAACTATATTCCTATTTTTTCTGCCTCCAGAACAGAGGAAGCCGGCAAGACCCTCTCCATCGGGAATCTTGTCCTCCCTCTCTCAGGCGGGAAAGTCGAACAGTTGAGGAAGGGAAAAGCGTTCTGGCAGGTTCTTGAAGAATATGGTGTCCCGGCGACAGTCTTCAAAATCCCATCTAACTACCCCCCTGTCCCCACCAAACAGGAGACGATCTCCGGTATGGGAACCCCTGATATCCTAGGGTCTTACGGGATTTTTAATTTCTACACCACCCAATCAGCAGAAATCGATGCTGATATCGGTGGGGGAAGGATTCATCCTGTTTATGTCATCGGGAATAGAGTCGAGGCTAAGCTTCCCGGGCCGACCAACACGTTCAAGAAGAGCCGGCCGGAGTCAACGATCGACTTTAAGGTCTTTATCGACCCCGAAAACCCGGTGGCCAAGATTGTGATTCAAAACCACGAGTTCATCCTTAAGGAGGGTGAATGGAGCGGTTGGAAACCAGTCGACTTCAACATGATTCCCACCCAGAGTGTAAGCGGGATTTGCATGTTTTACCTGAAGCAGGTTCGTCCTGAATTTAAGCTGTATGTTGCCCCGATCAACTTCGACCCTGCTCATGCTGCCATCCCTCTCTCAACACCGAAAAGCTATGCCGAGGAACTGGAAGAAAAATTTGGGCCTTTCTTTACCAAAGGTCTGCCGGCCGATACATCAGCCCTTGACAATGATGTTCTCGACGAAGCAGAGTTCCTCCAGCAGGATGATTTTGTCCTCGAAGAAAGACGGCAGATGTTAGACTACCATCTAGATCGTTTTGACTCGGGGCTTTTGTTCTACTATCTTTCCAGCACCGATCAAAGACAGCACATGTTCTGGCGACTTATCGATAAGGAGCATCCCATCCATGATCCCCTCCTGGCCTCAAAATACGGAGACACCATCAAGAATATTTACATCGAAGCCGATAAAATGCTGGGCAAAGCCATGGAAAAGGCCGATAAGGACACCATCATCATGGTCATGTCCGACCATGGGTTCACTCCTTTTCGCCGTGGATTAAACGTGAACACCTGGCTCAAAGAAAACGGCTATCTTCATCTCATCAACCAATGGCGCCAGGGTCAAGATTATTTCTTTGAAAACACGGATTGGTCTAAAACCAGAGCTTATGCTTATGGACTCAACAGCCTCTTTATCAACCAGAGAGGCAGAGAATCTGAGGGGATCATCTCGGCTGGCCCTGATAAAGAGGCTCTTGTTCGGGAGATTGCCCGCAGACTGGAAGAGTATCGGGATCCGACAACAGGAGAACAGGTTGTTCTGCATGCCTATGTGGCCAAGGATGTCTACAGAGGTCCCTATGTGGATGAGGCTCCGGACATCATCCTCGGCTATAATCGAGGATACCGGGTTTCTTGGGCCACAGGCCTAGGAAGGATTCCTGAGAATGTCATCGAAGACAATACAGAAAAATGGAGCGGAGATCACTGTATGGCTCCTGATGTGATCCCGGGAATCCTGTTTTGTAACCGAAAGATTCAGGCTGCTTCGCCGGCACTGTA